>NZ_JACHIA010000018.1 GCF_014202995.1 Longimicrobium terrae | reverse complement strand
CGGCTTTCCTCTGGGCACCGAGCAGAACTTTTTTTGGACCTGCATTTCGGATCCGCGCCAGCAAACGACCACTTTTTTAGCGCCCTGCTAGGCGATGGCGCTCCTTGGGATCTAACGCCCGCGTCAGCAGTGTGCCGAATATAGTTGGCTCAACGTACTGCCAGTTTGCCTGCGCGGCGTCATGCAGTGCGGCCAAGTCGCCCGCATTCATCGGCAGGACCTCGGCATCGGCAAAGAACCGCCCGTTGAACCTAAGTAGTCTCTGCCATCCGAAAATTCCCCCTTGGTCCATCGCCTGCCACAGAGCAGTCAGGCCGCGAGTAAAATCGGTTGCGTCAGGTGTTTCTCTGTAACCTGTTGGTGTTGTGTGATTTACCCCCCCCCCCCCCCCCGATTGCCTGCAGTGCCGTTTGGAACGGTTTTCCTTGTAGTAGTCCTACGTCTTCGGCAAACATGGTAAACACGCAGCGCATGAGGAACCGCGCAACGCGTTCGCCGTCCAGGCCCCGCCCTTCCAGCGAGGCGGAGCGCTTGGCCAGCCGCTCGGCGACCTCGCGCGTCACCACGCGGCCGCGGATGGCGGGATTCAGCGAATCCGGATCGTTCCATACGGTGCGCAGGAACTCGATGTCGTCGTCGCGCTGCCAAAGCGTGCGCAGGTCGATGCGGCGGGACGCGTTCACGCCGCCATAGTTGCCGCTCCAACGATCCCACACCAGCAGGGTGCGCGCGATGTTCATCACCATCAGGTACGGCGGCGGCGCGTGCGGGACGTCACCCGCGTAGCCCTTGGCTTGTCCGTACGCCGCGCCCAGCACGCGGTCCGCGCCCAATCCCGCGTCGGTGTGCTTGGCCTCCAGAATGAACCGGCCCTGGTGATACAGGTCGATGAAGTTTGTCGCGTCCTTGCCCGTGCGCCGGTCGGTGGTGGTGACCGGGTACTCGAATTCGTACCCCGACCCGCGTGGCTGCGGGAGCGCCACGCCCAGCGCGGCGCAGAACTCGGTGGCGTACGACTGAAAGTTCGCGCGCTCGGCGGCGGGAACGGCGTCCCACTTTTCAGCGAGGGCGCGCAGGACGGGGCTTTGTGGATGCACGAATGTAGGTCGCTGAAGAGGATGTGGCTGGCTGGCGCAAGAGCCAGGTCGGGTCGGTAACGGCGATTCGCCCTGACAGAAGGGTGGCGGGGGGCGTCGAAGCAATTCTACCGCTGCTGGACTCCAGTGCTACGGGCGTTCGAACACCACCCAGCCGGACTCACGATCCTGGTTCAGATCCGTGACGCGGAACCCTGTGGCCATCCACGCGGCCGCATGCCGACGATTGCTTGTATCCGATGGATTGCTCCACCAAGCGCGGTGCGTAAACGCCGATTGTGGGAGGGGCACACCGATCATATCGACGATTTCCGAAAAAGTCATCCTGACTCTGCCAGCCTGCTGCGCTTGGAGGTGAATCCGCAGAGACTCGAATTTACCCGCCAACGCCTGGTCCCGGACTCTCTTCGGGGACGAAGGCGAGGGCTTAGCGGACGGCGCTTGCTCGTCCAAAGAGATGCCGTTGGATGGAAGTCGCTGGACCGCTTCGGCGAGCGCGGCGGGACCGGGGCAGGGTAGCGCGGTCCAGTTGTGCCTGAAGATGCGCACGAATTCCCGCGGAACGTCTTGCGCCGCGATGAACCCGGTTCCCGGAAGTCCGGACTTCTTGCTCACGACCAGCGCAGTCAGGGCGGGAAGCTTGTTGAGCAGGCAATACGACTGGATCGGTTCGAGAACGCCGCCCACCCCCGGTGTCGCCATCCCCGTAAGCTGCGCGATCATCTCATAGGTCAGCGTCTGGCGATTTCGCGCGGCGTGCACCAGGAGCGGCCAGATCTGCCATGCGCGGTCAACCAGGTTCATGGACTCTTCGCCTTTGTTCTTCATGCTGCCTTCTTCCTGTTAGTCGTGGTCCGGGACCAATCATTGAGTGTGTCGGGATCGTTCCGGACAGTTTACGGCCATCGGGGTCGCGGCGCTTGCCGGGCGCGTTATATTCCGGGTTTCGCGCTTATCCGCCGCCCCGCGCGGCGTTGTCGTCATCAGATCGGTCGATGAAGAACTTTCCCGAGCTTCCCCCGTCGGTCAACGCGCTGGAAGAAGAGGTCCTGGGCCGCTGGACGGCCGAGGACACCTTTCGCCAGAGCCTGGAGCGCACCCAGGACGGCGAGCCCTTCGTGTTCTTCGAGGGCCCGCCCACGGCCAACGGCCGCCCCGGCATTCACCACGTTTTTTCGCGCACCATCAAGGACGCCGTCGCGCGCTTCCGCACCATGCAAGGGCGTCACGTTCCGCGCATCGCGGGGTGGGACACGCACGGCCTGCCGGTGGAGATCGAGGCGGAAAAGAAGCTGGGGATCAGCGGCAAGCGCGAGATCGAGGAAATCGGCATCGCCCGCTTCAACGAGGTGTGCCGCGAAAGCGTGCTCACCTACACCGAAGAGTGGGAACGCTTCAGCGCGCGCATCGGCTACTGGCTGGACTACTCGCGCCCGTACGTCACCTATCAGCCGGAATACATCGAGTCCGTCTGGTGGCTGCTCAAGCAGATCAGCGAGTGCGGCCTGTTCTACAAGGGCCACAAGGTGCTGCCGTACTGCCCGCGCTGCGGCACCGGCCTGTCGTCGCACGAGCTGGCGCTGGGCTACAAGGACGTAAAGGACCCGTCGCTCTACTTCACCGCCCCCATCCTGGGCGCGGACGGCGAGCCGGACGGCCGCGAGTTCCTGGTGTGGACCACCACGCCGTGGACCGTCGTCAGCAACGTGGCGCTCGCCGTCAACGCGGAGTTCGAGTACGCGGAAGTGCTGCACGAGGAGCGGAGCTACGTGCTGGCCCGCGCCCGCGTGGCGCCCCTGTTCGGCTCGGAAGAAGGGATCGTCCGCACCTTTTCCGCCTCGGAACTGGTCGGATTGCGCTACCGCCGGCCGCTGGACTGGGCGAACCCCGTCGGCTTCGCGGACGAGGTGGTGGACCGCGCGTGGAAGGTGTATCCCGCCGAGTGGGTGACGGCGGAGGACGGCACCGGCATCGTGCACACGGCTGTCGCCTTCGGCGCGGACGACTACAAGCTGGGGCAGGAGGTCGGCCTGCCGATCATCATGCCGCTGGACGACCGCGGGCGCTTCAAGGAAGGCATCCCGCTGGTCGCGGGTGTGTTCGCCAAGGACGCGGATACCGATCTCGTCATCGAACTCAAGCGCCTGGGCCGCGTGTTCCGCTCGTCGCGCGAGGAGCACAGCTATCCGCACTGCTGGCGTTGCGGAAGCCCGCTGCTGTACATGGCGCGCGATTCGTGGTTCATCCGCACCACGCAGGTGCGCGAGCAGATGATGGCGAACAACGCCGAAATCCGCTGGTTCCCGCCCGAGGTGGGCGCCGGCCGGTTCGGCGAGTGGCTGGAAAACAACGTGGACTGGGCCATCAGCCGCAACCGCTTCTGGGGCACGCCGCTCCCCGCGTGGGTGTGCGAGACGGATCCGTCGCACGTTTACTTCATCGGTTCGTTCGATGAACTGCGCGAGAAGAGCGGGCTGGCCGAGCTTCCCGATCCGCATCGCCCGTACGTCGATGAGGTGACGTTCCCGTGCGAGTGCGGCGGGACGATGCGGCGCACGCCCGAAGTGATCGACGTGTGGTTCGACAGCGGCGCCATGCCCTTTGCGCAGCACCACTATCCGTTCGAGAACAAGGATCTGCAGGAGCGCCAGTTTCCCGCGGACTTCATCTGCGAGGGCGTGGACCAGACGCGCGGATGGTTCTACTCGCTGCTGGCCATCAGCACGCTGCTGGGCCGCGGCCCGGCGTACCGCAACGTGGTCGTCAACGACCTGGTGCTGGACGCCGCCGGGCAGAAGATGAGCAAGTCGCGCGGCAACACGGTCAATCCGGCCGAAGCCGTCGAGCAGTTCGGCGCGGACGCCATTCGCTGGTACCTGCTGGGCTCGTCGCACCCGTGGCTGCCCAAGCGCTTTGATCCGGACGGCGTAAAGGACGTGCAGCGCAAGACGTTCGACACGCTGCGCCAGACGTACCGCTTCTTTGCGCTGTATGCGAATCTGGAGGGATTTTCGGCCGATGCGGAGGTTCCCGCGCCGGCCGATCGCGGCGTGCTGGACCGCTGGCTCCTGTCGCGCCTGGCGAGCGTGACGGCGGAGGTGACGGCGGATCTGGAGGGCTACAATCTGACGCACGCCGTGCGCGCGGTGAGCGACTTCGTCACGGACGACCTTTCCAACTGGTACGTGCGCCGTTCGCGCGACCGCTTCTGGGGGAGCGCGGACCGGGCGGACACGCAGGCCGCGTTCGCCACGCTGCGCACCGCGCTGGTGACCACGGCGCAGCTGATGGCGCCCGTCGCCCCGTTCCTGTCGGAGTGGCTGCACACCGCCCTCACCGGCGAATCCGTGCACCTCTCCTCCTTTCCCGCCGTGGACGCGGGCGCGAGGGATGAACAGCTGGAGCGCGGGATGAACGCCGTCCGCACGCTCTCCACCCTGGGCCGGGCCGCGCGCGAGCAGGTGAGCATCCGCGTCCGCCAGCCGCTGGGGACCGTGTACGCCGTCGTGCCGGACGGATATGAGGTGGACGACACGCTGCTCGGCATTCTTCGGGACGAGTTGAACGTGCACGCGGTGGAGTTCATGCATCGCGCCGAAGAGCTGGTGACCTTCAGCGCGCGGCCCATCTTCAAGGCCCTCGGCGCCGCGTTCGGCAAGCGGACGCCGCGGGTGGGTGACGCCGTGCGCGCGCTGGCGTCAGATGCGCTCTCCGCCTTCCGCCGCGGCGAGCGGCTCACGGTGACGGTGGATGGCGAGGAGCTGGAGATCACCGGCGAGCACCTGGAGATCGTGCAGGGCGCGCGCGGCGCGTTCGCCATCGCGGCGGAGGGCGGCTTCACCATCGCGCTCGATCCCACCCTCACGCCGGAGCTGCGGCTGGAGGGACTGGCGCGCGAACTCGTCAACCGCGTGCAGAACCTGCGCAAGGAAAGCGGGTTCCACGTCAGCGACCGCATCAGCCTGGGAATCTTTGGCGATGGGGAGATCCTGGACGTGGCCGAGCGCTGGGGCGACTTCGTGGCGGGAGAAGTTCTAGCCGTCGAGGTGGAGCACGGCAGCGTCGTCGAATTCGAGCGGTACGAGGCTTCGCGCGAGATTGACCTGGACGGCGTCACGGGAACGGTGGCCATCGGCCGCGTGGGCGACAAGGACTGAGGATGGCAGAACCGATCACCGCCGGCACTCCGGCGGACGAGGCGCGCAGGAAGACGACGCTGTACCTGACGCTGGTGGTGGCCTGGATCCTTCTGGACCAGGCCACCAAGGTGCTGGTGCAGAGCAAGCTGCGGCTGTACAGCCCGGTGCCCGTGCTGGGCGACTTCTTTCGCTTGACGTACATCTACAACCCCGGCGCGGCCTTCGGGCTGCACCTGGGCGGATGGTCGCGCATTGCCTTCAGCATTCTGCCCGTGCTGGCGTCGGTGGCGCTGTACCGCATGTACCAGCAGTCCGCGTGGAGCGACCGACTGCGGATGATCGCCATTCCGCTGGTGACCGGCGGGGCGATCGGCAACCTGATCGACCGCATCCGCTCGTCGCGCGGGGTGGTGGACTTTCTGGACTTCGGCCTGGCGGGGCACCGCTGGCCGGTGTTCAACGTGGCCGACATCGGGGTGACGGTGGGCGCGCTGCTGCTGGCCGTGTCGCTGTGGCGCGAAGAGCAGAAACTGGAAGCAGAAGGCGACGTTGCCGCGACCTGAGGACGACGAAGTAACCGAGTTCATCGCCGGCGACGAGGCGGGCGACCGGCTGGACGCTTGGCTGGCGGCCCGACTGGGCCTTTCGCGCAGCCGCGTGGAAAAGCTGATCGAGGAGGGCCGCGTGCTGCTGAACGGCGCGCCTCCCCGCAAGCGCGACCGCCCCGTGCCGGGCGACCGCGTGCAGGTGCGCGTTCCGCCGCCCGCCGCGTCGCCGATGGGCGCGGAAGACATTCCGCTCTCCATCGCCTATCAGGACGACGACCTGCTGGTCATCGACAAGCCGCCCGGGCTGGTGGTCCACCCCGCGCCGGGGAACGCGGACGGCACGCTGGTGAACGCGCTCCTTCACGCCGTGCGCGACCTGTCGGGAATCGGCGGGGTGCTGCGGCCGGGGATCGTCCATCGTCTGGACCGCGACACGTCGGGGCTGATGGTGGTCGCCAAGACGGACGACGCGCACCAGGCCCTTTCCGACGAACTGCGCGCGCGCCGGGTGAAGCGGTTGTACCTGGCCGCGGCGTGGGGGCACCTGCCGGAAGACGCCATGCTGGTGGATGCGCCCATCGGCCGGCACCCGCACGAGCGGACGCGGATGGCCGTGGTCCCTGACGGCCGCGTGGCGCGGACCCGCTTCACGCGGGTGGAGCGGTGGCGCGCGGCGGACCTCGTTCGCGCGGAGCTGGAAACGGGGCGCACGCACCAGATCCGCGTGCACCTGCGCCACATCGGCCACCCCGTCGTCGGGGACCGCACGTACGGACCGGAGCGGCAGCGGGGCATCACCGGCGCCGACCGCATCTGGGCGGCGGGATTGACGAAGCGCGTGCCGCGCCAGTTTCTGCACGCGACCGAGCTTCGCTTCACGCATCCGCGCACGGGCGAGCCCATGACGTTCCACTCGCCGCTGCCGCCGGATCTGGCTCTGGCGGCGGAGTGGGCGCGGAAATAGAGCCCAGACCGTTTCACGCGGAGGACGCGGGGGTGGCGGAGGGGCGCGGGGGAACAGCGGGGAGGGGATGACGGAGCGAGCCACGGGGACCGGATTCCGGCGAGGAATGGAGGGGCGGACGGGCTTCCGTCGCACTCACGCACTCACGCACCCCGCACTCACGCACTTCTGTTGACCCCACCCGGCCCCCTCGCTATACTGTCCGCTCACCCATCCAGGCGCGACTTCCCGGATCCATGCTTCCAGCCCATACGCACGAAACCGCGGCCGGAGACACGGAAGTCGTGGCGCTGGAACGGATGGCGCTGCTGAGCGTCGGCGAGCACCGCTTTGCGGTGGCCATCGAACGCATCCGCGAGATCATCCCCGCCCGTGCCTATACGCCGCTTCCCGGAAGCGGCGCGCACGTGTGCGGGCTCATCAATCTGCGCGGGCGCATCGTCACGGTCGTGGACCTGGGCGCGCGCCTGCACCTGCCGCCCGCCGCGGCCAACCCGGACCACAGCATCGTCATCGTGGACCACCGGGGCAGGCTCGCCGGACTGGCGGTGGACGACGTGTCCCGGATCGTCGATGTAGACCCGGCGGCGCTGGCCGACGCGGCGGATGCGCTGCGGGCCGTACGCATCGACCGGGCGTACCTGCGCGGGGTGGGAGAAACCGGCGGCCAGGTGTTCGTGGCCATCGACCCCGACGAGGTCATTTCTCCCATTCTTGCGGCCTGACCTAACCCATACCGTCCCCACCCGGACACCCAAACGGACGCCACATGAGCCAGACCGTGCTGATCTGCGACGACGCCATCTTCATGCGCACGATGATCGGCGACATCCTCTCCCAGGCGGGTTTCCAGATCGTGGGAGAGGCCGAGACCGGCGTCCAGGCGGTCGACAAGTACCGTGCGCTGCAGCCCGACCTCGTGACGATGGACATCGTGATGCCCGACATGGGCGGCATCGACGCCGTGCGCGAGATCATGAAGGACGACCCGTCCGCCAAGATCCTCATGTGCAGCGCCATGGGGCAGCAGGCACTGGTCATCGAGGCGATTCAGGCCGGCGCCAAGGACTTCGTCGTCAAGCCGTTTCAGCCCTCGCGCGTGCTCGAAGCCGTTCAGCGCGTTCTGGGCTGAACGGCGAGTGCGTGAGTGCGGGGTGCGGTAGTGCGTGAGTGAACGGCGCCCGGGAAGCTTCCCGGCGCCGTCGGCCGTATCTGATTCACCCTTCCGCACTCACGCACACAGCACTCACGCACTTCCTCCCCCATGGAACTCTCCCAGTACGCCGAGCTCTTTCTGAGCGAATCGCGCGAGCACGTCAGCGCGATCAACCACCTGCTGCTCGCGCTGGAGGCCGATCCGCGCGCCCGCGAGCCGGTGGAAGGGCTGTTCCGGGGGGTGCACACCATCAAGGGGATGTCGGCCACCATGGGCTACCGCGCCGTCGCGGATATCGCCCATGAGATGGAAAACCTGCTGGACCGCGTGCGCCTGGGCCGGGCCGTTCCCGATTCGGCCATGGTGGACGTGCTCTTTGCGGCCACCGACGCGCTGGAGCGCAGCATCGAGCACGCGGTGGAAGACGGCGAGGACGACGGCGCCGTCCTTCCCGTGGTGGCCCGCCTGCGCGAACTGGCGGGCGAATCCGCCGCCCCGGCGGAGGCCGCGCCTTCCGCCACCCCGGACGCCGGGCTTTCCGCCGCGCCCGCGGGCACGCTGCGGGTCCGCTTCACCGTCGACCCCGCCTCCGCGCTCCCCGCCGTGCGCGCCTTCATGGCCGTGCGCGCCGCGCGCGGGCTGGGCGAGGTCACGGAGCTGGACCCTTCCGAGGCCGCCATGCAGGAGGCGGACTTCAACGGCACCGTGCGCTTTCTGCTCCGCGGAGAGGCGGCGGACGCCGAGGTGGAGGCCGCCATCCGCTCCGCGGGCGAAATCCGCGACGTGGAGCTGCGCCGGGCCGCGCCGGAGCCCGCCGCCGCCGTCCATCCGCTGGACGAGGCGGACCATGCGGCGCTCGACGACGTGCTGCACGCCGAGGCGGCCGGGGGCGCGGACGACCGCGCCGGGGCCGCCGGGCGCGCGCGGAACATCCGCGTGGATCTGCGCCGGCTGGACGCGCTGGTCAACGGCGTGGGCGAGCTGGTGATCGTGCGCGACCGCATGCGGCGGCTGGCCGGGGGCGCCACGCCGGAGCTGGCGGAGGCCATCGACCAGGCCGCGCGGCTCATCGGCGAGCTGCAGGACGAGATCATGCAGGCGCGCATGGCGCCGGTGATGCAGGTGTTTGACCGCTTTCCCCGGCTGGTGCGCGACGCCGCACGGTCGCTGGGCAAGCGGGTGGACTTCGTGATCGAAGGCAAGGAGATCGAGCTCGACCGCTCCATGCTGGACGAGATCGGCGACCCCGTCGTCCACCTGCTGCGCAACTCGCTGGACCACGGCATCGAGTCCCCCGCGGACCGCCGCGCCGTGGGCAAGCCGGAAACGGGAACGCTGCGCCTGTCCGCCGCGCGCGAACGCAGCCGCATCGTCATCCGCGTCGAAGACGACGGGCGCGGAATTCAGCGCGAGCGCGTGCTGGCCAAGGCGGTGTCGCGCGGCCTCGTCACCGCGGAGGAGGCGCGGGGGATGAGCAGCGAGGACGTGGACCGCCTCATCATCCGCCCCGGCTTCAGCACGGCGGAGACGGTGACGGACGTGAGCGGGCGCGGCGTGGGGCTGGACGTGGTGGCCACGCGCGTCCGCGCCCTGGGCGGCATGCTGGAGATTGAAAGCGCGCCGGGGCAGGGCACGTCCATGACGCTGCAGCTTCCCGCCACGCTGGCCATCGTCCGCGCCCTCCTGGTGCGCCAGTCCGGCGAAACGTACGCGCTGCCGCTGACGCACGTGGGCGAAACGGTGCACCTGCTGGCGGAAGAAGTGGGCGCCGTGAAGGGGCGCACCGTCGCCTTTCTGCGCGACGAGGTGATTCCGCTGCACTCGCTGCGCACGCTCCTCCGCACGGGCGGCGAACGGCCGGAGGGAAAGCGGCCGGCGGTGATCCTGGAAGTGGGCGAGCAGCGGGTGGGGCTCGAGGTAGACCAGTTGGTGGGGCAGCAGGAGATCGTCGTCAAGGCGTTTGACGCCACGGCGGACACGCTGCGCCTGTTCAGCGGCGCCACCATTCTTTCCGACGGCCGGCCGGCGCTGATTCTGGACGCCGGCTCCCTGCTCGGCGCGGCCGCGCACGCGGCCTGACCATCAATCCGAACGACCTGAACGGACGGAGTCCGATGACGCTCGATCTGCGGGAACTGGGGGCGGTGCAGCTGGACGGGCTCCGCGAGGTGTCGAACATGGGTGCCGGCCACGCGGCCACGGCGCTCTCGCAGATGACCAACACCCGCATCATGATCAACGTCCCCCGCCTCCAGGTGGTTCCGCTGGAGGAGGTGCCGGACGCCATCGGCAGCCCCGACGAGGTGGTGGCCGCCGTGCTGATGCACATGCTGGGCGACCTTACCGGCCGCACGCTGCTCATCTTTCCGCGCAACGCGGCCATGCGGCTGGCGGAGATGCTGCTGCATCGCCCCGTCAACAGCGCGCACGTGTTCGGCGAATTGGAGCAGAGCGCCATCAAGGAGGCGGGCAACATTCTCAGCGCCGCCTACATGAACGCCATCAGCGACTTCATGGGGCTCATGCTGCTGCCCAGCGTGCCGTCCCTGGTGATCGACCTGTGCGGCGCGGTGATGACGACGGCGTACACCAACTTCGGCCACGAGCGCGACCTGGTGTTCTGCATTCAGACCGAGTTCAGCATGGACGAAACGTCGAGCGTGGCGGGGCAGTTTCTTCTGCTGCCGGACGTGGAGTCGCTGCAGAAGATTCTCGAGAGCATCCGTCTGGCCTGACGTGACGGACACCTCCGCCCCCGGCGCGGCGGTCCGCCCGCCCCACTCGGAGCGGGACCTCCGCATTCTGCGCGGCTTTGCGCAGCGCATCGACGCCGCGGACGCCGGCGCGCACAACAACCTCGGCGTCCTGTACTTCAACAAGGGGATGTACGAGGAGGCCATCGGCCAGTTCCAGCGCGCGCTGGCCATCGACGCCAAGATGCAGGTGGCCCAGCGCAACCTGGAGATCGCCTACTTCAACACCGGCTACTACGACCGGCTGATCAGCGAACTCCGCGAGCGGCTGCGCGAGGATCCCACGGATGCCGACGCGCGCCGCCGTCTTGCGCAGGCGTACGTGCACACCGGCGACGTCTCCGGCGCGGTGGCCGAGCTCAAGCGCGTGCTGGCGCAGCACCCGGGCGACCTCAGCACCCTGAGCGCGCTGGGGCAGGCGGAAAAGGCGGGCGGCCACTACGAGGCCGCCATGGAGTGGTTTGAGCAGGCCCGCCGCCTGGACCCGGAAAGCGCCTTCCTCCACTTCGCCCTGGGCGAACTCTATTACAACCGGGGTTTGAACGAAGAGGCGCTGCGCGAGCTGACGCACGCCATCGAACTCAACCCCGACCTGGCCGACGCCCACTACGTGCTCGCCTTTGTCCATGGCGACATGGGCGACATGGAGCGGGCCGGTGCCAGCTCCCGCCGCGCCACCCAGCTCAACCCCAACTACGCCAAGGCCCAGACCAACCTGTCGCTGGACCGCTACTCGTCCGCCCGCTACCTGGAGCTGGTGGGCGACCGCGTGCAGCGCCCGCAGGTGGCCGCGGGCGAGGTGCTGGCGCACTACAATCTGGGGATCGCCTTTCGTCAGAAGGCGCTGTACGAGGAGGCGCTGCGGGAGTTCAGCCGCGCGCTGGAGGCGGGGGAAGAGCCGTCGCTGACCCGCCAAGCGATGGCGGAGGTGTTTCTCCTCCAAGGGCGCGCGTCGCAGGCGCTGGATCTGTACGACCGGCTGCTGGCGGAAGACGAGCGCAGCCCCAAGCTGTGGAACGAGCGCGGCGTGTGCCTGCACCAGTCCGGCGATGTGGCCACGGCCGAGACGAGCTACCGCCGCGCGCTGGAGGCCGATCCGGCGTACTCGCTGGCGTGGAACAACCTGGGCGTCGTTCGGCTCCACCGCGGAGACCCGGACGGCGCCGAAGCGTCGTTCACCGAGGCGGTGCGGCTGCGCGCGGGTTTCGTGGACGCGTGGTGCAACCGGGGGTTGATGTACCTGCGCCGCAGCCGCCACGCCGCGGCGCTGGACGCATTCCGCGCCGCGCTGCGCGCCAATCCCGAGGCCGCGGGCGCATGGAACGGCGTGGGCGCGGTGCTGATGGAAACGCGCCGCTACGAGGAGGCGCGCAACGCCTTTGTCCGCGCGGTGGAGAGCGACCCGGACCACGCCGAAGCGCGCTACAACCTCAGCTTCGTCCTCAGCAACCTGGGCGACTTCGAGGGCGCGCTGCGGGAGACCAAGCGCGCGCTCGAGCTGAATCCGTACTACACCACGCCGCGCTACAAGCTGGCGATCGACCTGCAGTTCGAGTACGCCGAGGTGCTGGCTCCGGAACTGGACGCGGCCGAGCGCATCAGCGGCGAAGAGCGCGGCATCGAGAGCTTTACCTTCGAGGAAGGCGCCCTCGACAGCATCTTCGCCGAGCTGACGCCCGCTCCGTCCGCCGCGCCCGCGCCGGCCGCCGCGGCGGATGCCTTTGCGCTGGCGGACGATTATCTCAGCAAGGGGCTGCTGGACCGCGCGCTGGCGGAGATCCGCCGCGCGGCTGTCGGCGGCGCGGACCCCGTCCATGCCGCGCTGATGACCGCGCGCATCTTTCTGCGCCAGGGGCTGGACGGCGAGGCGCTGGAGCGGTTCGACGCCGCCACCGCGCGCCTGGGCGAGGCGGCGTGGACGGCGGACCACGCGGCCGCGTACAGCGGGCGTGCTCGCGCGCTGCTGCGCATGAACCGGCTGACGGAGGCGCGCGAGGCGGCGGAAACGGTGCGCGCCCACGAGCCGGACCATCCGGAAACGCTGCAGGTGCTGGGCGAAACGCTCCTGCTGCAGGGCGACGCGACCGAGGCCGTTCGCGTCTTTGGCCGGGCGTGCGAGATCGCCCCGGCGGATCCCTCTCTGCTGCGCCACCTGGGCCGCGCCGCGCTGGCCGCCGGACGGGCCGGGGACGCGGAGCGGGCGCTGCGCCGCGCCGTGCAGCTGGACCCGGACTTCGTGGCCGCGCGGGTGGAACTGGCCCGCCTCCTCCTTGCCGCGGACCGCGTGGAGGAGGCGATCGCCGAGTGCCACGCCGCGCTGGAGGTGCTGCCGACCTACTCCGAGGCGGCCGTCCTCCTCGCCAACGCGCTGCGCAAGGCGGCGCGCCCGGACGAGGCGGTGGGGACGCTTGTCGATCTGCTCGCGGGCGATCCGTATCACCTGGAGGCGCTGGTGCTGCTGGGCCTGGCGCTGGCGGACGGCGGCCGGCGCGAGGATGCGCGGCGCGCCTTCACCCGCGTGCTGCGGCTGGACCGCGACCGGGCGGACGCGCACTTTCACCTGGGCGGGCTGGCCGCGGGGGAGCGCCGGTTCCGCGAGGCCATCCAGCACTGGAGCGACGCCGTCAACGCCGCGCCGGACGGGCCCATGGCGGAGGCCGCGCGCGAGAACATCGCGACGGCGCTGGACGTGGCGCGGCTGTTCCGCTCCGCGCCGGCGGGAGTGTAGCGGATGGCCATTGAAGGACCGCTGCGCGAACTGGCGCTCACGGACGTCTTTCAGCTGCTGGACCTGTCGCGCAAGACGGGGACGCTGAGCATTACGCCCGAGGACCGGCGTTCGCGCCCCGCGCTCGTCCGCTTTGAGCGCGGCGCGGTGACGGCGGCGGAACTGGGGCAGGCGCACGAGCGGCTGGGCCACCTTCTGCTCCGCGCCGGCAAGGTGACGGAAACGCAGGTGGAGCAGGCGCGCCGGGCGCAGCAGTACGCGCCGGGAACGCCGCTGGGCAGCATCCTCGTGGACCAGGGCGCGGTGACGGCGGACGAGGTGCGGCGGCAGCTGCGCTTTCAGATCCAGGAAATCGTATTCGAGCTGATCCAGTGGAAGGACGGCTACTTCCGCTTTGAGGAAGGGCCCGCGCCGGAGCCGGGAAGCGTTCCCGTGCGCGTGAGCACCGAGTCGCTGCTGATGGAGGCGGCGCGGCGGGTGGACGAGTGGTCCACGCTGGAAAAGAAGATCCCGCACATGGGGGTGATTCCCGTCTTTGTGGCGGATTCGCCGGACGGGCCCACGCTGGACCTGCACCCCACCGAGTGGGAGGTGCTGGCGGAGATCGACGGCACGCGCACGCTCAAGATGATTGCCGCGTCGCTGGGGCGGGGCGACTTCGACGTGGCCAAGATCGTCTTCGGCCTGGTGTCCACCGGCGTCGCCGACATCTTGGACGAGACGGCGGAGCCCGCCCACGCGCCGCTGCCGGGCACGATGGAGCGCCCGCTGCGCGACGCGCTGGGCGAGGCGGAGCTGGCGCTGGCGGACGGCGCCGCGGACCGCGCGCGGCGGCTGCTGGACGACCTGGCCCGCGCGCATCCCGACCGTCCCGAGGTGTACACGCTCCTGGCCGAAGCGCACCGCCGGCTGGGGCGCTGGGGCGAGGTGATTCTGGCGCTGGGGCGCGCGTCGTCGCTGGACCCGCTGGCCGCCGGCGTGCATTACCAGATGGGGTTCGCCGCCGCGCGCACCGGCGACCTGAACCGCGCGCGCGACGCGTGGGACACCTACCTGCGGCTGGACGACCCCGGGGGCGCGCCGCGCGCCGCCCGCGCGCTGCGGGCCCGCGACGCCGTGGACGCGCTGCTGGCGGTGATGGACGAGGAGGGCCGGTGAGCGCGTCGCCCATGCAGGTTCGGCAGTGGAGCGAGGAAGTGGCTGCCAACCCCGGCTCGCACTCGTTCCTTTTGCTCGCCCAGGCGTACCGCGAGCAGGGCCGCCGCGACGCCGCCATGAAGCTGTGCATCCGCGGGCTGGAGCGGCACCCGGACCACGTGGACGCCCATCACCTGCTCGGCCTGCTGTACCAGGAGGCGGGGGACACGGTCAAGGCGTTCGACGAGTGGGACATCGCGCTCGCCCTGTCGCCGGACCACTTCGGGTCGCGCCGCGAGATCGGGCTGCTGAGCCACGCCCGCGGCGACTGGGGCACCGCCGTGCGCCACCTGGAGCGTGCGCTGGAGGCGGACGCGTTCGACCAGCAGGTGCGCGACGCGCTGGAAGATGCGTGGCAGCGCCAGTCCGGCCGGCCGCCCGCGCCCCGCGCCGTGGAGGCGCCCGCGCCCGCCCCGGCCGTGATCGCCGCCGCGGTGAGCGCGCCCGCTCCGCCGATCCCCGCCGCGCCGGTGGCGGAGGCGCCGCCGAGCGGGTTCGACACGATCATCCAGGAGTTCCGCGGCTTTGCGGCGGAGCGGGGGATCGCGGGGGCGCTGCTGCTGGACGACCAGGGCTTCGTGCTGGCGGGCGAGATCAGCGTGGACGGAATCGACCGCGGGCCGGACGTGGCGGCCGTGCTCTCCGGCGCATCGCCGGAAGCGGAGCGGGCGCTGCGCCACCTGGGGCTGGGCGCGTGGAAGGGCATCCTGGTGGAGACGCCGGAAGCGATTGTCCGTCTCGCCCCCGCGGGGGATGGGCTGGTCGCGGTCGCGGGGACGCGGCAGGTGCCCACGGGATGGGTGCTGCGCGTGGCCGGCCGCGCGCGCGACGCCGCGCTTCGCTTTCTGGACGAGGGAGGCGGGGCGTGAGCGCGTATCGCGACATGCTGCACCGCATCAACCGCATCCCCGGCGTGCGCGGCTCCATGATCGTGGCCGCGGAAGACGGGCTGATCGTGGAAGAGGACCTGATGGTGGGCGTGCCCGGCCCGGCGGCGGCGGCCCTCGTCGCCTCGCTCTTCCGCCGCGCGCGGCGGTCCGTCTCCACGGCGGAGTTCGGGAGCGCCGCGTACATGCAGGTGGAGGGGGATGACGGGCTGCTGTTCGCCGCCGCCCCGCCGCAGCTGGGCGACCTGCTGCTCGTGGTGATCGCCGACAGCCGGGTGAACGTGGGGCTGGTGCGGCTGGAAGCGCAGAAGGTGGTCGAGGCGCTGGGATGAGGCGCACCGATCTGCCCGAGTTCGTCGGGGCGCTGGAGGCGCCGGTGGAGCGCTTTGCCCGCGAGGCGGGGCTGCGGCTGGTGCTGCTCATCAACGAAAGCGGCCAGGTGCTTGCGCAGCGCGGCTTTGCGCGGGCGCTGGACGTCATGGGCGTGGCCTCGCTGGGCGCCGGCATCCAGGCGTCGTCGCAGGCGCTGGCGGTGATGCTGGGGGAGCGGGGCTTTTCGCACCTGCACCAGGGGGGCGCGGCGTCGCAGGTGTTCATCGGCCCGTTCCGCACCCCGGCCGAAAACCTGATCGTGATCGCGGTGTTCGGCGAAGATTCGTCCCTGGGGCTGGTGCAGGTCTTCTTCGGGGAATTCACCGGCGAGGTGTCGCGCCTGCCGGGATGGAGCGCCGTCCGTCCCACGTCCGACGCCCGCGCCTTTGAGCGCGACCTGAACGCCGGGCTTGAAAATCTGTTCGGCGGCGCGTCCGCCTGACCGCCATCTGAGGCCCCATGTCGCTGGTCAACTACAGCACCCGCGAAATCACGTCCAAGATCGTGTACTACGGTCCCGGGCGCAGCGGAAAAACGACCAATCTGCAGTACATCCACGGCCAGGTGCCGGAGGAGCGACGTGGCCGCATGGTTTCGCTGGCCACGGAAACGGACCGCACCCTGTTCTTTGACTTTCTGCCGCTGGAACTGGGGACGATTTCCGGGTTCCAGACGCGGTTTCAGCTGTACACGGTGCCGGGGCAGGTGTACTACGACGCCACCCGCAAGCTGGTGCTGCAGGGCGCGGACGGCGTCGTCTTCGTGGCCGACAGCCAGCGGGCGCAGCGGGAGGAGAACGTGGAAAGCTTCCGCAACCTGCAGGTGAACCTGCTGGAGCAGGGGGTGGATCCGCGTACGATCCCCATCGTCATCCAGTACAACAAGCGCGACCTGCCGGACGTGATGTCGCTGGATGAGATGGATGACCTGCTGAACTACCGCGACCTGCCGCGCTTCGAGGCGCGGGCGCTGAGCGGGGGCGGGGTGTTCGATACGCTCAAGGGGATCAGCGAAGTCGTCCTCCGCCGCCTGTCGCAGCGCTTTGGCCGCGGCGTGAGCGACGCGGTGTAGCCGACGGCGGTCGCGGACGGAACGGCGGCCCCCACCCGGGCTCGTACTACTCGCCCACCCTCCCCAAAAAAGACTGGGGGAGGGTTGATCGAGGCGGCGGGTCCGGTGCGCGGCGCGGAAACCGAAGCAGCCGCGGGGTCCGTTGAGCGAATGAATCCGCCGCTCAAACAGCGGAAACCCCCGACTCGCGGCCGCTGACGCGTCCACGATCGGGGCTTCAACGGCTCGGCAGATCGCCCACCGTGCTGTGACTGGCCTCCGCGATCAGGTCTCCCTTTCTCCCGCGGAGCGGGGGAGAGGGCCGGGGAGAGGGGGCCTCTCCGCGCGGACGGCACCATCCGAAGCGCTGCGATACGCCGTTCTCCCTCTCCGTGCGTCTGTTTGCACGGGGAGGGTCGGGGAGGGGCCCGCGAGGTGTCAGGCGCGAGCCGAACCCCGACCCCGCGCCGAACGGCTCCCCCTCGCCCGCTTGCGGGAGAGGGGGTTGGGGGGAGAGGGGTGCCTCGGCATGCGCCAAGCTCCGTCGAACCTCACGTCCTTTTCTGCGCCCGCTCCGCCGCGCAACGCGCAAAGCCCCGGCACGACGCGCCCGCGCGACGGCCGGGGCTTCGACGCCCCAAGGGAGCCGCGTGCCCACCTGTGGCGGGTCGCGGCCGGTTTCCCTCGGCGCGCCCGTCCGTTACCTTGCATGGCCAAAGCCCCCGCCATCGCAGCCATGAATTTTTCGCAGGACCCGCGCTTCACCTTCGACACCTTTGTCGTCGGCCCCGGCAACCGGATGGCCGCGGCCGCCGCGCGCCGTGCGGCCGAGCAGCCGCGCACCGCGTACAACCCGCTGTTCATCCACGGCGGCCCCGGCACCGGCAAGACGCACCTGCTGCAGTCCGTGGGCGCGCTGGCCCTGGCGCTGCGGCCGGAGCTGCGCGTGCTGTACCTGACCGCCGACGGCCTGGTGGACCGCGTGTCCGCCGCCGTGGGCGCGGGCACGGTGGACGCGCTGCGCGAACAGCTGCTGGACGCCGACCTCGTCCTCATCGACGAGGCGCACCAGCTGGCCGGCCGCGCGCGCACGCAGGAAGAGCTGCTGGCCGTGTGGAACGAGCTGGAAACGCAGGCGCAGATCGTCATCGCCGCCGAGGGCCTCACTCCCGACCTGCCCGGCGTGGACGACGCCCTGCGCGCCCGCTTCATCCACGGGCTCGCCGTTGACCTCCCCGCGGCCGAGGCGGACGCACGGCCGGAGATCGCGCGGCGGGCGGCGGAGCAGCGCGGCATCACCCTGCAGGGCGACGCGGCGGAGCAGATCGCCCGGCTCACCGGGGACGGCGCGGCGGGGCTCATCGCCGCGGTGGAACGCGTGGGCGCGGCGCAGACGGAGCGCGGCGGCACGCTGGCGGGCGACGAACTGGCCGGCGTGGCGAAGCCGCACTCCGGCTCCGCGCACACGATGGACGAGTTCAGCGCCTTCCTCTCCGACATCTCCGCCACCGTGGAGGAGATCGTGGAGACGGCGCCGTGGCGGCGGCGCCTGGCGGAAAGCATTCTGCGCTGGGAGGGCGAGGGCGTGCGCACCCGCCGCCTGGAGGTGGCGCTGGAGGCCGACACCGCGCCGGACCTGGACGCGCTGCTGCAGTCGTTCGATGACGACGTGGCGCGGCTGCGGCTGATCGCCGCCGACCTGGAAGCGCTGGCCGCGGATTCCGCCAAGTCGCCCGTCCTGCGCGATCCCGACCGCGTGGGCGAGGCCGAGGCGCTGCTGGTGAGCGCCCGCGCATCCGCGGAGCGCAAGGCGGAAGAGGTGGAGCGCGCGCGCCCGCAGGTGGACCGCTGGTACTTCAACGCCGAAAAGACGGCGCTGAACTGGCTGGCGCTGGAAGACCGCGTGCTGGAGGAGCTGGCCTGAGATGGCGATCAAGGGAAACCTCAGGGAAGCGAGCCTTCCGGACGTGCTGCAGCTGCTGGCCATGGGGCAGAAGACCGGCTGCCTTTCGCTGACGGACCGCAGCAACTTCGGCTACGTCTACTTCGACCGCGGCCGCATCACCTACGCATCCATCGTCAACCGGCGTGACCGGCTGGGCGACCTGCTGGTCAAGAACGGCCTGGTGGCCCCGCAGGCGCTCGCGTCGGCCATCGACGAGCAGGGGCGCGACCCGCGCAGCCGCCTGGGCGAAATCCTCATCCGCCAGGGCGCGCTCACCCGCGAGCAGCTGGAGCAGTACATCCGCATCCAGATCGAAGAAGCGGTCTACTACCTCTTCACTTGGACGCAGGGCACCTTCAACTTCGAGGCGGAGCAGCGCCCGGAAGAAGGCGCCATGCTGGTCTCCATCAACCCCGAAAACCTCCTTCTCGAAGGCGCCCGCCGCATCGACGAGTGGAGCCTGATCGAAAAGAAGATCCCCTCCCTCGACCTCGTCTTCGAGGTGGACCGGGCCAAGCCGGTCGCGGGCGTCGAGCTCAGCGAGGAGCAGCGCAAGATCCTGCCGCTGGTGGACGGCAAGCGCAGCGTGCAGGAGCTGATCGACGAGTCGGGGATGGTGGAGTTCGACGTGGGCAAGGCGCTGTTCGGGCTGATCCAGGCCGGATTCGCGCACCCCGTCGGTCGGAGGCAGGCGCAGGTGAAGGAGGTGCCGCAGGCGCGCATCGACGAGCACCGCAACCTGGGGATCGCCTTCTACAAGACGGGGATGTACGATGAGGCCACGCGCGAATTCCGCCGCGTCGCCGAGCTGCAGCCCCGCAACCTGGACGCCCGCTTTCACCTGGCCCTCATCGGGCTGCGCAAGGGCGACGACCGCTTCGCGCTCCGCTACCTCAAGGAAGTCGTCGAACTCGGCGGATCGCGCGCGGGCGTGTTTCAGGCGATGTCGCTGTCGCTGGAGCGGCTGGGGCGGCTTCCGGATGCCCGCTTCGCCAGCGACGAAGCCGTTCGTCTTGCCCCCACGCGTCCGCAGGTGCTGCTGTCGCGCGCCATCCTGATGCTCAAGTCGGGCGACGTGGAAAAGGCGGGCGAGGCGTTCACCAGGTACCGCGAGGTGCTGGGCGAGCGGCGCGCGCCGGCCTCGTACTACGCCTTTGCCATCCTCTGCCACGCCAGCACCGGCGGGGTGGACCAGGCTCTGAAGCTGGGCGAGGAAGGGATCGCGCTGCATCCGCACTCCGCGCCCGTGCACCTGCACCTGGGCGCCGTGCAGGAGCGCAAGGGCGACTGGGAGCGCGCGGAGGCGCTGTACCGCCGCGCCACGGAGGAGGACCGCGACTCCGCCCCGGCACAGAAGGCGCTGGGCGACGCGCTGTACCGCCGCGGTGCCTACGACGAAGCGGCCGAGTCGTACGGCCGCGCCGTGCGGCTGAACCCGCGCCTGGGCGACGACGTGTACTTTCGCATGGGCAACATCCACTACAAGCGGATGGAGCGCACGCAGGCGGTGGAGCTGTGGCGCCGCGCACTGGAGCTGAACCCGCAGAACTCCGTGGTGCGCACCAACCTGGAGCTGGTGGAGAGCGTTCTGAGATGAGTACGCCGCAACCGGGCTTCAGCCTTCCCATGGAGGGCGATGACGAGGAACTGGAGAAGCTGAAGCGCAAGATCGAGCGCGACCGCGGCTTCAACTGCCAGTTCTACAAGGAAAAGTGCCTGCGCAGGCGCATCGCCGTGCGCATGCGCGCGCGCGGGCAGCAGACGTTCGCGGAGTACTCGGCGCTGCTGGACCGCGACGCGGGGGAGTACGACCATCTCCTGGACACGCTGACCATCAACGTCACCAAGTTCTTTCGCAACGCCGAAACGTGGGCGGCCATCCAGGAGCAGGTGCTGCCCACGCTCTTTGAGGGGCGCGGCCCGGTCAGGGTGTGGAGCGCCGGTTCCGCCAGCGGCGAGGAGGCGTACACCTGCTCCATGCTTACCCGCGCCTGGCTGGCGGGGCAGGGGCGGGCGGCGGAGGCATCGCGCCTGCAGATCACGGGAACGGACATCGACCGGCGCAGCCTGGACGCCGCCCGCTTGGGCGAGTACCCGGACCTGTCCATGGGAGAAACACCGCCGGAGATGCTGAGCCGGTGGTTCACCGGCGGGCCGCCGTGGACGCTGCGCCCCGAGCCCCGGCAGAACGTGACGTTCGAGCGGCGCGACCTCATCAGCGGCGAGCCGCTGAGCGGGCAGCAGCTCATCTTCTGCCGCAACGTGGTGATCTACTTTGACCGCGACATCCAGGAACTGCTCTTCAAGCGCTTCTACGACGCGCTGGCGCCTGGCGGCTTTCTGGTGATGGGCAAGGTGGAGACGCTGATCGGCGAGGCGCGGCTCCTGTTCAAGCCCATCAACAACCGCGAGCGCATCTTTCGCAGGCCGCCCGCATGAACCGCAGCAACGCGACGTACGTAAAGGTGGCGCAGCACGCGGTGGGCGGAGCTGACGACCTGCTGGTGACGCTGGGGCTGGGCTCCTGCGTGGCCATCATGCTGCACGACGCCGACGCGCGGGTGGGCGGCATGGCGCACGTGCTGCTGCCCGAGCCCGCGCTTTCGCGCGACCGCAGCAACGAAAGCAAGTTCGCCAGCACCGCCGTTCCCCTGCTGGTGCAGGAGATGGCCCGCCGCGGCGCGCGCCCGGGACGCCTCAAGGCGCGCCTCGTCGGGGGCGCGGCCATGTTCCAGACGCTCATGGTCCCCGGCTCGCTCAACATGGGCGAGCGCAACATCCGCGCGTCGCGCGAGGCGCTGCACAAGGCGGGCATCCCCATTCTAGGCGAAGAGGTGGGGGGAGACTACGGCCGCTCGGTGCGCTTCGCCATCGGACCGGGCACCACCATCGTGAGCTCCGTGGGAAGGTCCGATGTCGCCCTCTGAGCGGCGGACGCACACGGTGCTGGTGGTGGACGACAGCGCCTTCATGCGCCGCGTCATCACCGACATCCTTTCGCGCACGGACGAGTTCCGCGTGGTGGGCACGGCGCGCGACGGGCACGACGCGCTGCGCAAGATCCACCAGCTGGACCCCGACCTGGTGACCATGGACGTGGAGATGCCCGGGCTGGACGGGCTGGCCGCGCTGGGGTACATCATGAGCGAGACGCCGCGCCCCGTGGTCATGCTTTCCGCCTACACCACCGAGCGGGGCGAGGCCACCATGCGCGCGCTGGACTACGGCGCGGTGGATTTCGTCGCCAAGCCTTCCGGCACCATCTCGCTGAACCTGGACACGGTCAGCGACCGCCTGCTGGACGCCCTGCGCGCCGCGGCCTCGGCCAACCTGTCCGTCCTGCCGATGCGGATGGGGCGCCGCGCCGCCGCCCTCCCCGCGCCCGCGCCGCTTCCGGGAATGCCCGGCGGGAGCGCGTCCATGCCTGTGGCCCCCCCGCTGGCCCCGGGGACGGAGCGCGAGCCGGCGGCGCCCGCGCCCGTGCCGCGCACCGGGGTGTCGGCGGAACGGGTAGTGGTGATCGCCGCGTCCACGGGCGGCCCGCGCGCGCTGACGGAAATCATCCCCCGCCTGCGGGCCCCGCTGGGCGCCGCCGTGCTCGTGGTGCAGCACATGCCGCCGCGCTTTACCCGCACGCTGGCGGAGCGGCTGGACGGAATGGGCGGCCTTCCCGTCTCCGAGGCGGTGGATGGGGAGACGGTGCGCGCGGACCACGTCTACCTGGCCCCGGGGGACTACCACATGCGCGTCGTCCGCGACGCCCGCGGCGTGCGGATCGCGCTGGACCAGGAGCCGACGGTCTGGGGCGTGCGCCCCGCGGCGGACCCGCTGTTCCGCAGCGCCGCGGAGGTGTTCGGCGGGCGGACGGTGGGTGTGGTGCTCACGGGGATGGGCAAGGACGGCGCGGAGGGATTGGGCGCCGTCGTACGCGCCGGCGGGCTGGGGATCGCGCAGGACCGGGCCACGTCGGTGATCTTTGGAATGCCCGCCGCCGCCGCCCGCACCGCGGACCAGGTGCTGCCGCTGGACCAGATTTCCGCCGGGATCGAACGAGGTGTCGACGCGCGCGCCGCGGTGACGGCCCCGGCGGGCGAGGAGGCGCGGTGAGCGCGGCGGAGACGGTGCTGGACTTCCGCGGCTGGCTGGCGCGGGGCGAAGGTGCGCAGGTGGTCGTCTTTCGCTTGGGCGGCGAACTGCACGGCTGCGACATCCGCCTGGTGGAGGAGGTGGTGACGAAGCAGCGCATCCACCCCCTTCCCGACGTCCCCGCGCACCTGTTGGGGATGATGCTGCTGCGCGGCGAAATGGTGCCGGTGGTGGACGTGTCCGCCGCGCTGGCGCTGCCGCTGACGGCGGAGCAGCCCCCCGTGCTGGTGGCGGGGCTGGGCGAGGCGCGCATCGGCGTGGCGGTGGACGCGGTGTTCGAGGTGCTGGACATTCCCGCGGAGTCGCTGCGTCCCGCGCCGTACACCGGCGGCGACCGCGACGCGTACGTGGTGGCGGTGGCCCGCATGCCGGCGGGACTGGTGACCCTGATCGACCTCGCGGAGATCCTTCGCGAACGGACCACGCTGGAAACCGGGGAGCAACCGTGAGGAACGTGCGTCAGGCGGCGGTGCCGCAGGTGCAGCTGGTCACCTTTCAGGTAGGGGGCGAGGAGTTCGGGCTGGACGTGTTCGCCGTCCACGAAATCCTTCGCTGGCAGGCGGTTACGCCGGTGCCGCGCGCGCCCGCGTTTGTGGAGGGGGTGCTGGACGTGCGCGGCTCCGTGGTGCCCGTGGTGGACCTGCGCCGCCGCTTCGAGGTGCCGGACGTGGCGTACACGGACGAAACGCGCATCGTGCTCGTCGATTTTTCCGGCGAGCGGCTGGGGCTGGTGGTGGACAGCGTGACAGAGGTGCTGCGCGCGCCGGAGACCTCGGTATCCGCCCCGCCCGCGTACATCCGTGGGCTGGCCGCGGAGTTCATGCGCGGGATCGTTCGCCACGAGGGCCGGCTCATCATCCTCATGGACCTGGACCGCATCCTGACCAGCGAGGAGCGCATCGCCCTGGGTGATGCGCTGGCGCCGGCGGGCGAGGCGGACGCGGGCGCATGACCACCCGGGAGTGGATGGACGCGCTGGAAGCCCGCTTCGGGCGCATCGAGGGCGAGCTGGGGCAGGTGGCCGCGGGCGACCGCGAGCGCCTGCGGGGCGAGATCGTGGGGCTGTTCCGCGAAACGGAAACGGCCATCGAGGAGCTGACCGCCTTCAAGGAGCGCATCCGCGGGCTGGTGGAGCGCTACAAGCAGCTTCCCGCGCCGGCGCCGGCGGCCCCGGCTCAGGCGCTGGTGAGCGACCACATCGGCAGCAGCACCTACATCGAGCGCGGATGGAGCGCCATCGCCAGCGGCGACGCCAAGCGCGCGGTCAAGGAGCTGGAGCGCGCGCTGGAGCTGGCGCCCAACGATCCGCACGCCGAAAGCCTGCTGGGGTGGGCGCAGATGCTGCGCGAGCAGTACGACGACGCGCTGATGACCTACTACAAGGTCATGATGCGCGATCCCGACAACCCGCTGGCCCGGGTGAACCTGGGGTACATCTGCCTCAAGAAGGGGATCTTTGGCGAGGCGATCGAGCACCTGTCGCGCGCCATCCGCCAGCAGACGGACCGCAAGGCGCAGCTGTATGCCCACTTCTACATGGGGCTGGTATACCTGGACCGCGAGATGTTCGAGGACGCGCGCGGCTTCTTTCACCAGGCGCTGGAGCTGGGCCCCAACATGCTGGAGTCGTGGTGGGAGATCGGCCGCACGTACTACCTGGAGGGGAACAACGAAGCCGCCGCCCAGGCCTGGAGCCGCGGGCACCAGACCAACCGCTTCAACCTGTGGGGCGAGCGGTGCGGCAAGGCGCTGGCCCAGTTGAACGCGGGGCAGCCCGTCTCCTTTCAGAACTGACTTCCCCAACGCGGCGCCTCCCCGGCGCCGCATTTTCGTTTGCCGCCACCCGGCGCTCGCCGGGTTTTCTCCCGCGTCGTTCCTCGCGTCTCCGCGCCGCGCTCCCATCGGGCCAGCCGTGGTGCCAGCTTGTCCGGAGCGCCATTTCCCCCTTGCGCGCAGAGTCCAGTTTGATCATCGTTGATCCGTGCAAACGAAACGGAGATGACGCATGAATCTGCACAAGCTGGTCAGATACCGACGCCACGAGGCCGACACGCCGCTCTTCAGCGGTCACGTCGCTCGCAAGTACCGCCGCCCCCAGCCGGAGCCGCCGGAAGAGGTGTTCCGGGAGACGCTGCTCGCGGCCTTTGATGCAATCCGGGGAATGGAGATTGACGACGTGTTTCCCGCCAACCAGACGGCGAATGTCGAACTACGTGATTGACACGCAGCTGTACGTCCGAGCGATCCGGAACAGGGCGGAGTACGAGAAGCTGCGGGCATTCACATCAGCCTTTTCGCCCTCCGTGTACCTGTGTTCGGTGGTCGCGCAGGAGTTGCTTGCCGGTTCGCGCCCGGAGGAAAAGCGCGAACTGATGCGGACGTACATCGAGCCATTCGAAGATCTGGGGCGGACCGTGGTGCCGACCCACTGGGAATGGCGCAAGGCGGGGACGGTGCTGAACGGCCTTCGCGCGCGGGGGTACACGATCACGGCCGCATTCACGAACGACGTCCTGATCGCCTGCACCGCGAACCAGATTGGTGCGGAGGTCATTCACGACAACTTCCGCGACTACCACGCCATCCAGCAGCTTGTCCGGTTTCGACACCGGACGGGGTACCCGACCCGGGACGCGGAAGCCGCCGCTCCGACCGCAGGCTAGGCGGTGGCTCGCGATCCTGACCGCCGCGCTGTTCTCGCTTCTGCCGTCCCGCGCGCATGCGCAGGCGCCGGCGTACGAGACGCTGCGCTCCGGCGGGGTGAGCGTACTGTACGCCCCCCGGCACGCGCTGCTCGCGCGCGAAGCCGCGGCGCAGGCCCGCACGCCCGTGCCGCTCCCCGGGTTCGGGCCCGTGGCCGCGGCGGACAGCACCGTCATCATCCTGGCGCCGACGCCGGCCGCGTTCGCGGAGGCCACGGGCGGGCGGGCGCCGGAGTGGGCGGGCGGCGTGGCCATCCCCAGCTTGCGGCGCATCGTCATTCCCGCGTACCCGCTGCCCGGGGTGGACCGCAGGCAGGCGGACGCCATTCTGCGCCACGAACTGGTTCACCTGGCGCTGCATGAGCGGCTGCCGGGCGCGATTCCGCGCTGGTTTGACGAGGGATACGCGGAGGTCGCGTCGGGAAGCTGGGATTCATCGGAGGGGTGGGCGCTGCGCGTCGCCTTTCTCACGGGGCGGGCGCCGCCGCTGGATTCGCTGTCCATCGAGTGGCCGTCGGACGAGGCGGACGCGCGGCTGGCCTATCTGCTGAGCGCCACCGCGGTGGATCACCTGCGGCGCCGCACCGGGGAGCGCGGCTTTGCGCTGTTGATGCGGAATTGGCAGGCCAGCGGATCGCTGGAAAGCTCCATCCGCACCACGTTCGGCATGACGTCGGCGCAGCTGGAGGACGAGTGGGGCAGGGACGTGCGCTCCCGCTACGGATGGCTTTCGCTGGGCGCCAGCCTGGGATTCGTCTGGGCGCTGGCCGTAGTGCTGGCGATGGTCGCGTGGATTCCGCGGCGCATGCGCAACCGCGCGCGCGTGGCGGAAATGGAAAAGGAGTACCGGATGCTGCCTCCGCCCCGCGAAGACGGGCTGAACGTGGAGTACCCGCTGGCCTTCTCCGACGAGCGCGACTGAGCCGCGGACGGGAACAATCCGGTCGCGGCCGCACACAGGGCTGCGTTCCCGGCCGCTTGTCGCCGCCGATCGACAGCGGGGAGACGATACGGCCAACCTTGATGACGATCTTCATCGAACGCGGCATCCTTTGTACGCCGGCTGACGTCAGAGGAGGCGCGGATGGCCGCCGGAAGGCGCGATTCGCCGCCGGACCCTCACCTCGTGCTGAGCCGGGGTTGGTTTTTCTCTCCCGAGACATTACTATTTCGCCATGCCGAGACCCGAGCCGACCCGCACCCGACAGCGCGCCACCGCGGCGCCCGCCATTGCCGCCGCCGACAACGAGAGCACGCTTCGCTTCGGCCCGCTGAACGCGGCGCTCATGCTGGCCGGCCTGCTGTCCATCATCGCCGGATTCGTGATGCTGGCGGGGGCTAGCACGGTGGGCGCGCCGCTGCTGCTGGTGCTCGGCTTCGCCATCCTGGTGCCGCTCGGAATCATTCTCTGAGGCACACGCCGCGCGCTTAGCTCAGCTGGTTAGAGCACCGGTTTTACACACCGGGGGTCGGGGGTTCGAATCCCTCAGCGCGCACTCCGGCCGGGCCCGACACGCAGCAGTGTCGGGCCCGGCCGCTTTTCATCCACCGAGGCAGATCCCATCACGCCATGGGGCTCCGACTTGCGTGGAGCACCGGCGGGGCCGCATGGTACGCGCCCGGGCGAGCCGTACCGCCTTCGCTGAATCCGCCGAACCAGGCTGTTGAGATGAACGACGACGAGTTTACCGAGCCGGACCCGATGGATGACGACGCGGAGAGCGAGGTGGATGCCTTTCTGCGCGAACTGCAGCGCGACCGCGAGGAAAACGGCGAGCGCGAAGTGCTGATCGAGGTGGTGAGCGAGTCGCTGGACGAGGACGGCTACACCTACACGCCGAACCCGGAAGGCGCGGGGCTGAGCCTGTCCATTCACGGCAAGCACGCGGTGTACACCATCTTCTTCTTTGCCAACGAGGATTCGCGCGTGCTCCGCAGCTACGTGCGCTGCCCGTTTCTGGTTCCCGAAGAGCAGCGCGCCCCCATGGCCGAGGCGCTGACGCGCGCCAACTACGGGCTGCCGCTGGGTAACTTCGAGATGGACTACAGCGACGGCGAAGTGCGCTTCAAGACCAGCGTGGACGTGGAAGGCGGCCGGCTGGTGCCGCTGATGGTGAGGAACATGCTGGGCGCCAGCCTGGCCGTCTGTGACCGCTACTATCCGGCGTTCATGCGCGTGATGCACGCCGGGGACGAGCCGGCGGACGCCATCGAGCGCGTGGAGATCTGACCATTCTCTCAATCCCCGCAGCCGCCGGCCGCTGATCCATGCGCCAGTTCCGTGACGCCGATGGCGCCGAATGGGTGGCCTGGGAGGTGATCCCGGTCAACGCGTCGCTGCTGGAGCGGCGGGGGATCTCGCCCGCGGGCGGGGAGGAGTACGCCGGCCCGGACCGCCGCGGCGAAGGGAGCCGCACCCTCAAGGAGGGGTGGCTGGCGTTTGAGAGCGGGGACCGGAAGCGGCGCCTGGCCCCGGTTCCGCCGGGGTGGCAGGAGTGCTCGGAGGAAGACCTTCGCGCGCTGCTCGCCCGTGCGGCGCCCGTCCGCCGCCGCCCCGCATCGTAAGCGCGCATCACACCGCGGTTTATCACACGTGGACAAACGGCTTCGCGCCCGGCGTCCGCATTCAGGAGCACCAGCTTGTCCGAAGTTCATCCCGGCCTCACTCCCGACGGCATCTATCCCACGCCCACCGGCCCCCGCCCGGCGGAGCGTCTCGCGCTCCGTGTCCTGCAACTGGGCGCGGTGCTGGTGGTGCTGACGGTGTCCACGTACAAGATGTTCGAGCTGGACCGCTTCTTTGTTCCCAAGGAGCTGGTCCTTCACCTGACCGGGCTGGCGGCCGGCGTGCTCACCCTTGGCGCCATCCGTCGCATTCGCGGCACGCGCGTGGACGTGCTGCTGCTGGCCTTTCTGCTGCTGAGCGCCGTTTCCGCGCTGCTGGCGGCGAACGTGTGGCTTGCCATGCGCGCCGTGGCGGTGACTGCCTCCGGGCTGGCCGTCTTCTGGGCCGCGCGCGGGGTGCGCGAGGCGGGGCTCGCCCGGCCGCTGCTGACCGCGCTGGCCGCCGCCGTGGTGCTGGGGGCGGCGACGTCGCTGGCGCAGACGTACGGCGTGCGCACGGACCTGTTTTCCATGAACCGCGCGCCCGGCGGCACGCTGGGCAACCGCAACTTCATCGCGCACCTGGCGGCGTTCGGCCTGCCGCTGGTCCTGCTGTCCGCGCTGCGGGCGTGGCGCGGGGCGGGGTACGCCATTGGCGGCATTGGTGTGGCGCTGGTGACGGCGTCGCTGGTGTTGACGCGGTCGCGCGCGGCGTGGCTGGCGTTCGGTGCCGTGGTGATCGTCTTCGGGTTTTCGATGCTGGTGTCGCGGCCGCTGCGGCGAAACGGGCGCACCTGGCTGCGCGGCGCGGGAATTCTTCTCATCGCGGGCGGCGGCGTGGCGGCGGCCATCACGCTCCCCAACACGCTGCGGTGGAACAGCGACAATCCGTACCTGGAGTCGGTGAAGGGTGTGGCCAACTACCAGGAGGGAAGCGGGCGCGGGCGGCTGATCCAGTACGGGCGCTCGCTGCGGATGGGGCTCCATCACCCCGTGCTCGGCGTGGGCCCCGGCAACTGGGCGGTGCGCTATCCGGAGTACGCGGCGCGGCGCGACCCGTCCCTGGATCCCAACACGGAGGGCGCGACCTCCAACCCGTGGCCCAGCAGCGACTGGGTGGCGGTGGCGGCGGAGCGCGGCTTCGTGGCGTTCGGCGTGCTGCTGCTGGCGATGGCGGGATGGGCGATCGGCGGGGTGCACCGGCTGATCCGGGCACGCGACGCGGACGAGGCGCTCTCCGCCGCGGCGCTGCTGGCCACGCTGGTGGCGGCAAACGTCGCGGGCGCGTTCGATGCCGTCCTTCTGCTCGCCCTCCCCAGCCTGCTGGTGTGGGCCACGCTCGGCGCGCTCTGGGCGCCGGATCCGGAGGGGCGGCAGGCCGTCTCCCTCCCCGTGCGGCGGATCGCGCTCCTGGTGGCCGCGCTGGCGGCGGGCGCGGGCGCGGCGCGGAGCGGGGCGCAGCTGGCGGGAATGGGACTGTTCGCCAGCGGAGGCACGGCCTCCATGCGCCGAGCCGCCTCCATCGACCCCGGCAACTTCCGCGTGCAGCTGCGGCTGGCCCGGGCTGGCGGCAGGCGTGCGGAGCGGTGCGAGCACGCCCGCGCCGCGCACGCGCTGTATCCCAATCATGAAGAAGCACGCCGCCTGAGCGCGCGCTGTCCGAAAGTGAAGCCATGACCGACCGCGATCCGTTCCGCGCCGTATCGCGCGACGACGGCGACGACGACCGCACGCTGCTGTGGGATCCGGGGCCGCGCGTGCAGCCCGCGCCCCCTCCCGTCGCCGCGAAGCCGCCGCGGAAGAAGCGTGGGATCGGCTTCCGCATCGCCAGGTACGCCCTGATCGCGTTCGCGGGCTACTACCTGTTCTGCGTGGTGCTGCTGGTGGCCTACCGCTTCGTGAACCCGCCGACCACGGGGGTGCAGATGCAGCGCCGGGTGGAGTCGTGGTTCTCGTCGGACGAGTATCAGAAGCGGCGCTCGTTCGTGGCGCTGAAGGATTTGCCGCGCCACGTGCCGCGCGCGGTGATCGCGGCTGAGGATGGCCGCTTCCGGGAGCATCACGGCTACGACTGGGAGGAGATGACCCGCGCGACCGGCGAGGCGCGCAGCGGAACGCGGTTCCGCGGCGCATCCACCCTGACGCAGCAGTTGGTGAAGAACCTGTTCGGCTGCGCCTGCCGCAATCCCATCCGCAAGGTGTACGACCTGACGCTGACCCCGGCGGCCGAACTGATCCTGGGCAAGGACCGCATTCTGGAGCTGTACCTGAACCAGGTGGAGTGGGGCAGGGGTGGCGTGTTCGGGATCGATGCGGGCGCGCGCGAGCACTACGACCGGGGCGCCCGGCGGCTTACGCGGACGCAGGCGGCGGGGATGGCGGCGCTGCTCCCCAATCCGCGCCAGCGCACCCCCCGCAACACCCCGCAGTACCGGGCCGACATCCTGCGGCGGATGTCGCATCGCGGCTGGTAGCACGCACGGAAGCGGACAGAGCGGGGCCGGAACGCCATCAGGGGTTCCGGCCCCGCTCCGCGTTCCGGCGCACGCGGGAGTGCGATTTGCTGAGCGGAGCGTCTTCAACGGCCGGCGGAGACTGTCCCCGGCCCGTGCATCGTCCCGTTACACCCGCGAATGTCCAGCTCTGGCGCCGATCCGGTACACGACGATTTCCTCCCCGCGCTTCCCCGTGACGCGGGGCTCGCGGCCGCGCTGGACGGCGCGGGCGTGGGGGTCGTGGTGGCCGGCGCGGACCGCCGCCCGCTGCACCTGAACCGCGCCGCCGCGGAACTGCTGGGGATGGGCGACGGGGCTCCGCCCGGACCGGTGGACGCGTGGATCCATCCGGATGACCGCGCGGCGGAGAGTGCGCTGCACGCGGACCTGGTCGCCGGCGTGCGCGACGACTATCGAACGGAGGTCCGCTGGCTACGTGCGGACGGCGGCATCCTGTGGGTTCAGATGAGCGTCTCCCGGCGGGGGACGGCGCCGTTCACCACCGCCACCGCCGTGGTGGATGTGACCGGACGTCGGCGCGCGGCGGAGGCGGCGGAGCTGGACCGTGCGCGCCTGGCCTTTCTTTCCCACGCCAGCGAAGTGCTGGCCTCGTCGCTGGACTATGACGCCACGCTGCGGGCGGTGGCGCGGCTGGCGACGGAGCGCTTGGCCACGTGGTGCATCGTTTCCATCGGCACGGTGGGCGAGCGCACGCGCACGGTGGCGCACCGCGATCCGGAGCGCATGCGCTGGGCGGAGGAGGTGACGCGCCTGTTTCCGCCGGACGCGTCGAGCGCCACCGCGCGCGTGTTCCGCACCGGGCGCGCGGAGTTCCATCCGCACGTGGGGGAGGAGCTGCTGGCGCGCATCGCCCGCACGCCGGAGCACGTGGACGAACTGCGCGCGCTGGGTCTCACCGCCCTCATCATCGTCCCCATTCCCGCCGGCGGGGAGACGGCGGGCGTCATCACGCTGATCTCCGCCGAGTCCGGCCGGGCCTACACCGCCGCGGACCTGGAGCTGGCGGAAGACCTGGGCCGCCGCGCGGGGAACGCCATCGAGAACGCGCGCCTGCTGCGCGACGCCGAGCGCGCGGCGGACCGGGCGCGCCGGCTGCAGGCGTTCGCCACGGCGCTCAACGAGGCGAGCAGCACCGAGCAGGCGGCGGAGGTGTGCGTGGTGCACGGGATGGAGGCGCTGGGCGCGGACGCAGGCGCGCTGGGGATGCTGGTGGATGACGGGCAGGCGTTTCAGCTTCTGCACATGCGGGGATACCCGGAAGGCTCCTCCGCGCAGTGGGCGCGCTGGCCGCTCTCCCCCGGCAAGCCCCTGTCGGAATCCGTCATCCAGCGCACGCCGGTCCTGCTCGGCAGCCCGGCACGGATGGAGGACGCGTATCCCGGCTCCGCGGCGGAGTTCGCCCGGGCGGGGACGGCGGGGTTCATCAGCATCCCCCTCGTATCCGGAAGCCGTGTGCTGGCCGCGCTCTCGTTCAGCTTTGCGCGGGCGCAGGAGTTTGATCCGGGGATCGAGACGTTCGTGGCCACGCTGGGCGGAATGGCGGCGCAGGCTCTGGAGCGGGCGCGGTCGTACGACGCGGAGCGGGGGGAGCGCGCCGCCGCCGAAGCCGCCGCGGAGCGCGAGCGCGAGGCCCGCGCCGAAGCGGAGGCCGCCAACCGCGCCAAGAGCGAGTTTCTGGCGAACATGAGCCACGAGTTGCGCACTCCGCTCAACGCCTCGCTGGGCTACGCGGATCTGCTGGAAATGGAGCTCGCCGGGCCGCTTACGGAGGGGCAGCGTGGCTACCTGGAGCGCATCCGGGTGAGCAACCGCCACCTGCTGGGGCTGGTGGAGGACGTGCTGGACCTGTCCAAGCTGTCCGCGGGACGCATGGCGGTGGAGCGCGAGCCGGCCGACGCGGCCGGGGTCATCCGCGCCGCGCTCACGCTGGTGCAGCCGCAGGCCGACGCCCGGCGCGTGGCGGTGCACGACCGCTGCGACGGGTGCACGTTCTCGTACGTGGGCGACGAGGACCGGGTGCGGCAGGTGCTCGTCAATCTGCTGAGCAACGCCGTCAAGTTCACCGAGCCGGGCGGGGAGGTTGTGGTGGATGCGGGGACGGCGGAGGCGCCCGACGCGGGCGCGCGGCTGGCGGGATCTGGACCGTGGACCTTTTTCCGCGTCCGCGACAACGGGGTGGGAATCGCGCCGGAACAGCTGGAATCCGTCTTTCTCCCCTTCGTGCAGGCAGAGACGGGGCGCACGCGCACCCACGGCGGCACCGGGCTGGGGCTTACCATCAGCCGCGAGTTCGCCCGGCTGATGGGCGGCGACCTTACGCTGCGCAGCGCGCCGGGGCAGGGCGCCGCGTTCACCCTCTGGCTCCCCGCGCGCGATCCGGCCGCGGGCGCCGTCCCCGCGCGCGGACTGGCCCGCGCGGGCGAGGCGCTGCAGGCGGACCTGGACCGCGTGATGCGCAGCTACGTGGGCCGCATGCGCGACGATCCCGCGCTCCCCCACGCGGACGGGCTGGCGCGCGTGGAACTGGAGGACCACATGGCCGCGCTGCTGGCCGACATGGCGCAGACGCTGGTGGTGATGGAGGAGGCGGATGAAACGCCGCTGGAAAGCGTGCTGCTGCGCGACGGCTCCGAGTTTCAGCGGATGATGTCGGAGCGGCACGGCGAGCAGCGCGCGCGTCTGGGATGGACTGCGCAGGCGCTGCGGCGCGAGTACCAGATCCTGGGGGAAGAGGTGAACGCCGCCGTGCAGCGCGGCGTGGCAGACGACGCGCTGACGGTGCAGTCCCTGGGCGTGCTCGGCCGGCTGCTGCAGCGCGCGGAGGAGATCGGGCAGGCGGGGCTGCGGGAGATGGCTCCGGCCTCCGCCCCCGGCATCGTGGAGCGCACCCGGCAGACGCTTGACGCCACCCGGCAGACGCTTGACGCCACCCGCCGCACGCTGGACCACGTACGCCGTCGCCGCTCCGCGCGCGACGACGAGCAGGCGGAGTGACCGTGTGCGCCTTACGTTTTCGTTGTGCCGGAAAGCATGATGTTTCACGCGGGGGGCGCGGAGGTTGAACGGAGAGGTACGCGGGGAGCGGAACGGAGGGATCGGAGCGTCCTGTCCGAGGATTGCGGATCTGGGGGGAGATGCTGCGCGCTCCGTGTCGTGAATCGATGCGGGATGGATGCCGATTTGACGCGGGCGGGGCTCGCGTGGATCTTTGGGGCGGGCCGCGAGCCCGTTGTCATCAAACCGATCTGGATGCATCTGATGAAAGCACGAATTCTTGCCCTCGCCCTCGCGTTCTGCGCGCTGTGGACCACGCCGGCGCACGCCTGGGACGAGCTGGGCCACCGCGTGGTGGCGCGAATTGCGTGGGACAACATGACGCCCGCCGCCCGCGCCCGCGCCGTGCAGATTCTGCAGGCCGCGCCGCCGCTTACGGGCCTGGGCGCGCTGATGCCGGCGGAAGGCACGCAGGAGGAGCGGGTGCGCGACTGGTTCGTAATGTCCGCCGTGTGGCCGGATCTGATTCGCAGCCGCGGAATGCCCAACTCCGTGTACGCGCACTCGGACTGGCACTACGTCAACTTCTTCTGGCAGGTGGGCCCGGACGGCCGCCCCGTGGACCGCACCGACATCCCCCGCGCCGGGCAGCTGATCGACCAGGCGCAGCGCATCGCGGGCGAGCTGGGCAACGCATCGGTTCCCGACAGCGCCAAGTCCATCGACCTTGCCTGGGCGCTGCACCTGGTGGGCGACGGCCACCAGCCGCTGCACAACAACGCCCGCATCACCGCGCAGGACACGGCGGGCGACCGCGGCGGAAACGACTTCCGCCTGGGCGGGATCTATCCGTACAACAACCTGCACGGCTACTGGGATTCGCTGGTGGGGCACGCGGTTCCGTGGGCCATGGACGACCGCAGCGAGTCGGATTACGTGGGGAGCATTTCCCGCCGCCTGCAGGCGGAGTGGCCGCGGTCGCGCTTTGCCGCCCGCATGCTTCCCGGGCAGTTCGAGACGTGGTCGCACGAGGGGTTCCGCGTGGCGCAGAGCGCGTATCCCGCGTGGCTGGTGCGCAACGAGCGCGCGCCCGACCGCTACCTGCCGTACGCGTGGAACCTCGCCGAGCAGCGCGTGGTCCTCGCCGGCTACCGCGCCGCCGACCTGCTGAACCGCACGCTCGGCAGCTGACCGGATCTGGTGGGATGATGAAAAGCCCGGCGTTCGCGCCGGGCTTTTTGTTTTGGGTGAATGACCATCACACGTTCGGCGAAACGGGCAGGGGATTGATGCCGTGCGGGTTGATGCGAGGTGCGCGGATGTCACGGAAGAGAGCATGGGTTCATTGATGAGGATCGACGCGGCGCCGCGAGTCTCCTGAGCGAATGAATCCGCCGCTCAAACAGCGGTAAGCCCCGACTCGTGGCCGCTGTCGCGTCCACGATCGAGGCTTCAACTGCGTCCGGCCCTCCGATGTCGAAATTCGGCCGCCCACCAGCACCGTTCGGGCAACATCCTGAACACGCCGCCGGCTGGAATTTCGCGCTGCAGGAAATCCTCTCGCGATCCGCCGAGGCGTGCCCGCGTCGCTCCGCCGTGCTCGCCGGTGGCGCCGGAGCGTGCCGCTGCCGTGACCATCGTAGTCCCGAGGCTGTTGAAGCCCCGAACCGGACGCGCCAGCGGCCGGTGTCGGGGGTTACCGCTGTTTGAGTGGCGGATTTATTCGCTCAATGAGAGTTGGCCGCCACTACCTTCCCCGGCCACCGCGCATGCCGCTGCCCGCTCCACGTGCACGGCCCATGTCGCCGGCCTGCTCTGACGCCCCCCGATCGTGCCGACCACTGCCCGTACAAGGTCGCCGTGCGCTGTTCGCGGGCGATTCGCATCCCGCCACCGCTGCGCCATCGAGACGGATCTCCGCCGACTGCAACACGATAGAAGCTCCCGAATTGACGCTTAGCAATCAGCGGAAAAACACGTCTGTGTCTGCAAAAGTGAACGTTGCGGACATCGGAGTTTGAGTGTACTCTTTGTGCGTTCCGCGATCCCCCGAACCCGCGTTTCGTCATGGATGCGTTCGCCCTGCTCTGCCTGTTGATAACGACTCTGGTCCGGCCCGCTCCAGCGGGGGCGGCGAGCCAGACGGATGCGGAACTGACGGCCGTGCTGCGCGCCGTGACGCAGGCCCAGGCCTCGTACCGCGCCTCGCACGGCAGGTACACGGCGTCGCTCGACGATCTGCGCCTGCGGCCGCCGACCACGATCCGCGTGCGCCTGCAGGCCGAGGGAACGGCCGGGTTTTCCGCCGTCGCCAGTTCCGCCACGGGCGAGTGCGCCGTGTATCACGGAGGCGTGTGGGCGCCGCGTCCCTGGGCGCGCACCGCGGGCCGCATCGCGTGCCGGCGGCGCCGCTGATCCAAGGATTGTACAATCCGCTTGACGGAGGATTGAACCCAACGAAAACACCCTCGAAACTGTGTTGGGGATGACGGGCGCCGGCTGGCGTCCGGGCGCGCTCGTGCGCGCGGCGATGGCGAACGGAAACGGGATGATCATGCGCTGGCTGATGGCGATGGCCCTGGTGCTGCTGCTCCCCCTGGGGGCGGCGGCACAGGTGGGTTCGACAACGGACGTGCTGCGGGGACAGGTAACCGGCGAAGGCGGCACCCCCGCGGTGGGCGCGCGGGTGGAAGCCGTGTCGGCGGAAACCGGCGTGCGGCGGAGCACGCTCACCACGGCGGATGGCCGCTACACCATCGTCTTTCCCGACGGTGGAGGCCGCTACCAGCTTCGCGTCACCTTCCTTGGCGCCGCCCCCACCACCATTGCCGTCGCGCGCCAGGCGGATGAGGATGTGCTCGTGGCCAACGTGCGGCTGGCGAGTTCCACCATTACGCTGGACGCCATCTCCGTTCAGGCCACCACCGGCCCGCGCCCCGGCCAGGGCGACGCGGGCTCCACCAGCCGCGGCGTCAGCGGCGACTTGGCCAACCGCCTGCCGCTGGAGGGCACAGACCCCACCTCCCTCGCCAGCCTGGTGCCCGGCGTGGTGACCCTTTCGGACTCCATCGGCGGCGCGGCCGGCTTCTCGGTCGCCGGCCAGCGCGCCTCGTCCAACTCGGTCACGCTGGACGGCGCCTCGTTCGCCAGCGCCTTTTCCGGCGGGTCGCCGCTGGGTGTGCCGCAGGAAGGCATCCGCGGCACGCAGGTCATCACCAACACCTATGACGTGGCGCGCGGCCAGTTCAGCGGCGGGCAGGTGTCGCAGACCACGCGCTCCGGCACCAACCGCTTCACCGGCTCGTTCTCGTCGCGCGTGCGCGACGACGCGCTGCAGGGCGGCACCGGGCGCACCCCGTGGTCCGACGGCTACGGCCAGTACCAGTTGAGCGGCGGCGTAGGCGGGCCCATCATCCAGGACCGCCTCTTCTACTTCGTCAGCGGCGCGGTGCAGCGCCGCGCGGACGATCTGTACACGCTGCTCCCGCGCACTCCCGCCGGCTACGGCCTGCTGGGGGTGGAGGGGGATTCCGTATCGCGCTTTCTGGACATCGTGCAGTCCCGCTACGGCGTGAACCCGGCCGGGCAGATCGGCGCCTACGAGCGCGTGGGCGACGCGGCCAGCCTGCTCACCCGGATTGACTTCACGGCCAGCGAGCGGCACACCATCGCGCTGCGCGGCTTCGGCTCCTTTTACGACCAGGACAACACCCGCCTGGGCTCGCTGGAACTGCTGCAGAGCGGCGGCGAGTCGCGCAACACCGATCTGGGCGGCGTGGCCACGCTCACTTCGCGGTTCCGCGACGGGTGGATCAACGAACTGCGCGTGTCCGCCACCCGCGGGGCGCGCGATTCGGATGCTTCGGTGGACCTGCCGGAAGTGCGCGTCCGCGTGACCTCGGAACTGGAGGACGGCGGAACGGGAATTTCCACCTTTGCCTTTGGCGGCGACCGCCAGCTTCCCTCGGGAAGCCGCGAAAGCACCTTTGAGCTGGCGAACGAGCTTTCGCTGCTGATCGGCGACAACCACCGCGTCAAGGGCGGGCTGCTGCTGAACAACACGCGCTCGCGCCAGGAGTCGGCGCCCAACTCGCTGGGCAGCTTCAGCTTCAACTCGCTGGCGGATCTGCAGAACGGCAACCCGGCCTCGTTCACGCGGACGCTGCAGGGCCGCACCACGGCGGGAAGCGGATGGAACGGCGCGCTGTACCTGGGCGACAACTGGCGTCCGCGCCCCACCATCCAGGTGACGTACGGCCTGCGGCTGGAAGGCTCGCGCTTTGACGGCGAGGCCGCGTACAACGCCCGTGTGGACTCGGCTTTCGGGATCAAGACGGACCGCCTTCCCGGCGAGGTGCGGGTGAGCCCGCGCGCCGGCTTCTCGTGGCGCCTGTCGGAGCAGGGCGCGCCGCTGCGACTGGTGCGCGGCGGCTTTGGCGAGTTCCGCGGGCTGCCGCCGTACGCGCTGTTCGCCGACGTGCTGGACAGCAACGGCGGGCTGGGCGGACAGGTGCTGCTATCGTGCGTGGGATTCGGCGTGGCGCCCAGCCCCGACTTCGCCGCGTACGACAACGATCCGTCCTCCATTCCCACCGCCTGCGACGACGGCACGGCCGGCGGGGTGGACCTGTCGGTGCCGCCCACCGTGGCCGCGTTCGGCGACAACTTCGGGGCGCCCCGTTCGTGGCGCGGCTCGCTGGGCTACCAGGCGCAGTTCCTGGGGATCAACGCCTCCATCGACGCCACCTACGCCCGCGGCGTGAGCCAGTACGGCGTACGCGACCTGAACCTGCGCGCCGAGCCGGCGTTCCTACTGGCGGAAGAGGGCGGCCGGCCGGTGTTCGCCGCGGCGGACGCCATCGTGGCGGAAACGGGCGAGGTGCCGCTGCTGGCCTCGCGCCAGCAGACGGCGTTCGGGCGGGTGCTGGAGCTGAACAGCGACCTGGAGACGGACGCCACGCAGCTCACGCTGGGGCTGAGCGGCGTGCTGCCGCACCGCATCTTTCTGCAGGGCTCGTACACGCTGGCGTACACGCGCGACCAGAGCTCGTGGGGCTTCGGCGGCCGCGCGCTGCAGGGATTCGGCGCCACGCCCACCACGGGCAATCCCAACGAACTGGTGTGGGGGGCCAGCGACTCGGACCGCCGGCACCAGGTGAACACCATCATCGGAATGCCGGTGGGGCGCTGGCTGGAGCTGTCGCTGGTGGGACGCGCGTCGTCGGGCTCGCCCTTTACGCCGCTGGTGGGCGGGGACGTGAACGGTGATGGCGCGCGCAACGACCCGGCGTTCATCTTTGGATCGGACGCGGCGGATCCGGATGTGGCGGCGGGGATCGCCCGCGTGCTCTCGGAGGTGCCGGGCGGCGTGCGTGCCTGCCTTCGCGAACAGCTGGGGCAGGTGGCGGAGCGCAACTCCTGCCGCGGGCCGTGGTCGCACTCGGTGAACCTGCGGGCCACCATCACGCCCACGCTCCCCAACGTGGGGCAGCGCCTGTCCATCGGCATCGAGGCGTTCAACCTGGAAGCCGGCGCGGACCTGCTGCTGAACGGTGCCAACGACCTGCGCGGCTGGGGCCAGCGCGCGCGGGTGGACGAGGTGCTGCTCTATCCGTCCTCGTTCGACGCCCAGACGCAGGCCTTTCGCTACCAGGTGAATGAGCGCTTCGGCACGTCGCGCACGGACCGGTTCGGAACGCGCTCTCCGTTCGGGGTGCAGATTACCGGCTCCATCGCCGTCGGCGCGCAGCGCGGGCGGGGCGGGGGACTGGCAGGGATCGCGTTCGGCGGCGGTGGAGGTGGAGGCGGCGGAGGTGGGGGCGGAGGCGGACGGTTCGGCGGCGGCGGCCCGGGTGGCGGCGGGCCGGGCGGCGGCGGGCCGGGCGGCGCGGGCGGACAGGGCGGGCCGGATGTGGAGCGCATTCTGGAGCGGGTGCTGCCGGAGCCGATCGGCGCGATCCTGGCGCTGAGCGACACGCTGGGGCTGACGGAAGATCAGACGGCGCGCCTGCGCGTAATCGAGGACTCGCTCGCGGCCAAGAACGATCCCATCCGCGAGGAAGTGCGCACGGCCGTGGCGGGCGCCGGCGGCAACGCCGATCCGCGGACGCTCTTCGACCGGCTGGGGCCGGCGGTGAACCGCGGGCGCGCCAACGTGCAGACGGCGCTGAGCGACGCGCAGAAAGTGCTGACGCCGGAGCAGTGGCGCCGCGTACCGGCCGCGATCCGCAACTCGGCCTCGCGGCAGGGATTCGGCGGGCCCGGCGGAGGCTGATCCGCCCCGCACCCGATCGTGGATCAACGACAGACCCGCGCGCCCTCATCGGCGCGCGGGTTTGTTGTTCTCGGAAGAGGATTCTGCGGGACGTGCGGTGGATGGTTGAGGGGCGGGCTTCACGGCGGCCCCCACCCGGGCTCGTACTACTCGCCCACCCTCCCCCAAAAAAGACTGGGGGAGGGTTGGGGCGGGGCGGAGAGTTCAGCGCGGATCTGCTGAGATCGTCGTGGCACAGGCTCTCCTGAGCGGATGAATCCGCCGCTCAAAACGCGGTAAGCCCCGAGACGCGGCCGCTGTCGCGTCCACGATCGGGGCTTCAACTGCGTGGACTCATCGCGACTCGTTCTCCGCGCCAGAGGCGTGATCCCGAAGGCGCCGCCAATAATCTACCTTCCCACGAGCGCGGCTCGCGTTCAACACAATCCCGCCGCCGCGGGCAGTTGAAGCCCCGAACCGGACGCCCCAGCGGCCGGTGTCGGGGCTTGCCGCTGTTTGAGCGGCGGATTCGTTCGCTCAACGAGATTCGCTCAACGCCTCCACCCTCAACGTCCAGCGGACCTCGTCAGGTATTCTCCGCGTCCTCGGAACCCTCGACCTCGTTGGGATCGGTGGGCGCCTCGGGGACCTCGGGCACGACGAGCGTCAACTGGTGCGCGCCCAGGCCGTACTCGAAGCGGCGCGCCTGCAGCGGCTCGCCATCGGCGTTCACCGTCATCTCGTCATCCGACTCCACGATCAGTTCCCGCACCTTGCGGTAGGTGACCTGCGGATGGTGCACGTGCTTGCCTGCGCGGATCAGCGGGGCAATGCGCATCACATCCACGTGGCTCATCGACTGGACGATGCACACGTCCAGCAGCCGGTCCGTGGGGTCGGAGGCGGGCGTAATCCAGTTTCCGCCACCCGTGCGCCACGCGTTCCCCACCGCAAAGAGCAGAAACCCGCCGTCGTACAGCACCTCGCCGTCGGATGTGGTGAACCGCGCCACGGTCTCCTTCAATTGCACGAACTTCTTGACGCCGGTGATCAGGTAGGCCACCGGGCCCAGCACGCGCTTCAACTCGCCGCTCGCCTCTTCCGTGGCCTCGGCGCCCATTCCGCCGGTGGACACGTTCAGAAACAGGCGGCCGTTCACCCGCGCCACATCCACCGTGTACGGCACGCCCGCCGCCGCGGCCAGCACCGCCGCCCTGGGGTCGCCGGTGGCGATTCCCATCCCCCCCGCCAGATCGTTTCCCGTCCCCAGCGGCACGATGCCCAGCCGCGGCAGGGGCGGCGTGTGCTCGCCCGGCTGTTCCTCGATCCAGTCGTACAGCCCGTTCACCACCTCGTTGATGGTGCCGTCGCCGCCGGCGGCCACCACCAGATCGGCGCCGTTCTCCGCCGACTTCCACGCAAAGCGGTGGGCGTCGCCGGACTCGAAGGTGGCGCGGGGATGCACGGTGTGGCCGGCCTCGCGCAGCTCTTCGACCCCGCCGCGGATGGCGTCGACCGCCTCGGCGTTGCGGGGGTTGATGATCACGGAAATCTGCACGGGAGCGCCTGCCGGATTGTGAGGGCCTGCTGCGGGTTGCACTACCCGGCAGGGCAAGATCTTCGCCAACCCGGGGCGCCCGCAGTTCGGCGTATCTTCGCCTTGACCTTGAGGGTTTCGGGATTACCTTGTGGGGCACAGTGGGACGATGTGGGGAGTTGTGGAGGAGTGTGGCGGGCGCGCCCAACCAGGGATCCGGTGAACGGTTTTCTCGGCAGTTACCAGCACCAGATCGACGAAAAAGGCCGGCTCAGCCTCCCCGCCCCGTTCCGGCGCGAGGGCGGCGAAGAGCCGATGGTGCTCGTGCATGCCTTTCCCGACGCGCTCACGCTGTACCCCCAGCACACCTGGGCCGAGGTGGAGGCCCGCCTGCGCGAGATGCTGCGCAGGAACCCGCAGGCCCGCGCCTACGTGCTGCGCGTGACGGCAAACGCGGTGGAAGTTGCGCCCGACCGGCAGGGGCGCATCATGGTTCCCGCGCGGCTGCAGGACGCGGTGGGGATCGCCGGGCCCACGCTGGTGGTGGGCGCCATCGACCGCATTGAACTGTGGAACCCGGACCGGTTCGCCGCGGCCACCGCGGAACCCGTCGCCGAGGCGGAAAGCTTTACGCACCAGATCTTCGGCTGACCTCCAACCCCTCCCGTCACGCCATGATCGTTCAGCCCCGGACCTTTGCCCCGGCCCCGCCGCCCGCACGTTCCGGCGGCCTGATCCCCTGCGGCCTGGACCGCCATTTCGGCCCGTTCGAGGCCCTTGACCCGCTGCGCAACTGGCTGGGTACCGACTGGTATACCTGCCGCTGCTGCCGCGCCGTGGTCACCCGCGCCAACGCCGCGCCCCGCGCGGCCGCGTGACTCTTCCCCATGCGACCGGCTACCACGCGCCGGTCATGGTGCGCGAGGTTATGGACCTGCTCCGGCCGGAGCGGGGCGGCACCTTTCTGGACGGAACCCTCGGCGGCGGCGGGCACGCCGAGGCGCTGCTGGAGCGGGGTCCCGAGGCGCGGCTGTACGGGGTGGACCGCGATCCGGACGCGCTGGCCGAGGCGGGGGAGCGCCTTGCCCGGTTCGGCCCGCGGTTTACCCCCGTCCGCGCCAACTTCGCCGACGCGGTAGAAGCCGCCGGGATCGCGCCGGGCACGCTGGACGGCGTGCTGCTGGACCTGGGCATTTCGTCGCACCAGATCGACGAGGACGCGCGCGGCTTCACCTTTCGCCCCGGCGCGCCGCTGGACATGCGGATGGGGCAGGCCAGCGCAGGCGAATCCAGCGCGGCCGACCTGCTGAACGAACTGGACGAGCAGGAACTGGCCAACCTCTTCTACCGCTACGGCGAGGAGAAGCGGTCGCGAAAGCTGGCCCGAATTGTCCTGGAGATGCGCGCGGTGGAGCCGTTCGCCATCAGCGACCAGCTGCTTTCCGCCATCAGCCGCACGCTGGGGCCGCGGGCGGAGGCGGCGGACAAGGCGCGCATCTTTCAGGCGCTGCGCATCGCGGTCAACGGCGAGATCCAGGCGCTGGAGCGGGCGCTGGAGTCGTTTCGCGAGGCGCTGGCCCCGGGCGGCGTCTTTGCCGTCCTCGCGTACCATTCGCTGGAAGACCGCCTGGTGAAGAACGCCTTTCGCGACTGGAGCCAGGAGTGCGTGTGCCCGCCCGGGCTGCCGGTGTGCCGGTGCCGGGGGCGCGCGCTGGGAAGACTGATGACCCGCAAGCCGATGAACGCCACGCCCGAGGAAATCGCCGCCAACCCCCGCGCCCGCAGCGCCCACCTTCGCGGATGGAGCGCGGCGTGACCGCGGACGCACTCCCGTCTCCGCGCCGTCCGGCGCGCGGCCGCTCCGGCGGAGCCGCGCCCTGGGAGGCGCCGCGCGCCGTGGACCCCGCGCGCCGCTCCCGCCGCCGCGCCGCGCTGGGCCGTCTTCTGCTCGTCCTGGCCGTCGCGGGGTCGCTGGCGTCCGTGGTGTGGCGGCAGACGGAAGGCGTGGCCCGGCAGCGGGAGCTTTCGCGCGTGCAGAACGAAACGTCCATCGCCGAGGCCGAGCGGGTGGAGTGGGCTAACCGCATCCAGGCGCTGCAGACGCGCGCCCGCATCACCGGTGCCGCCAGCCGGATGGGGCTGCACGTGGCCCGGGATGAAGAGGTGATCCTGCTTCCCGTGGCCGCTTCCGCCATGGAGCAGGCGCCATGAGCCGCACCATGCCGTGGGATACGGAAGAGCGGCTGCGCGGCCGGCGGCGGCTTCTGATCGGATCGATCGGGATTGCGGCGCTGCTGGTCATTGGCCGCGCGGTGCAGTTGCAGGGGTTCGAGGGGGACAAGTGGCGGGCGGAAGCGGCGGAGCAGCAGCAGGCCCGGGTGGCGCTGCCGGCCCGCCGCGGCGCCATTCTGGACCGCGACGGCGTTCCGCTCGCGCTCACGCGCGAGACGTTTCGCCTGTCGCTGGCGCCGAATGAACTGGTGGAGCGCGATGAAGCGGTCCGCTCGCTGATCCGCGTCCTCAAGCTCCCGCGCGCCAACGCGCGCCGCGCGACGGATCCGCGGCGGCGGTGGGTGGTGCTGCCCGGCAGCTTTACGGCGGACCAGCGGCGCACGCTGGGCGATCCGCGCGGCTTTCACTGGGAGCGCAAGCTGCAGCGCTTCTACCCGCAGGGCACCGTGGGCAAGGAGGTTCTCGGGGGGATCAGCGGCGACGGACGCGCGCTGGGCGGAATGGAGCAGGCGCTGGATTCGATGCTCAGCGGGCGCGATGGATTCTCGATCCTCCGGCGGGATGGACGCGGGCGGAAGGAAGCGTCCGTCGCGCTCCCCGTGGCTCCGGCGATGGATGGCGGCGACGTCTACCTGACCATCGACTTCGACCTGCAGGAGATCGCGGACGCGGCGCTCAGCGAGGCCATCGACAGCACCGGCGCCAAGGGCGGCGACCTGCTGCTGCTGGATCCGCGCACGGGAGAAATCCTGGCCGCCGTCAGCAAACGGCAGGGCGGGGCGCTGGGCGTGTCGGCCTTCATCGAGCCGTACGAGGCGGGATCGACGCTCAAGCCGTTCTTCGTCAGCACGCTGCTGGCGACGGGGCGCGCCAATCTGGGCGAGCAGGTGAACGGCGAAAACGGCTCGTGGACGGACCCCATGGGGCGCGTGCACACCGACGTGCATCCCTATGGCTGGCTTACGCTTCGCGACGCGCTGCGCGTGTCCAGCAACATCGGCCTGGTGAAGTTCGCGCCGCGGCTGACCCCCGCGCAGCAGTTCGGCGTGCTGCGCGACTTCGGGTTCGGCACGCCGACGGGGATCGAGTATCCCACCGAGTCGTCGGGGCGGCTGCCCCGCCCGGACCGCTGGTCAAAGATGACGCCCGCCTCGCTGGCGACGGGATATGAACTGTCCGTCACTCCTTTGCAGCTGGCGCTGGCCTACAGCGCGCTGGCCAACGGCGGCACGCTGATGGAGCCGCGCCTCGTCCGCGAGGTGCGCGGGCGCAATGGGCAGACGCTGGAGCGCCACGATCCGCGCGAGGTGCGCCGCGTGATTCCCGCCAGCGTCGCGCACCAGATCCGCGACGTCCTGGTTTCCGTGGTGGAAGACGGAACGGCGACCCGCGCGTCGCTTTCCACGTTCGAGGTGGCGGGAAAGACGGGGACCGCGCGGCGGACGGGCGCCAGCGGCCGCTACATCGCGGGCGAATACAACGCCACGTTCGTGGGATTCTTTCCCGCGCGTGACCCGCAGCTCACCATCCTCGTCCGGCTGGACCGGCCCAGCGGCGACTACTACGGCGGCCTGACCGCCGCGCCCGTCACGCGCGAAACGCTGCAGGCGATCCTTGCCGCGCGCTCGCCGGGGCTGGACCGCCGCAGCCTGCTGGCCACCCGGCTTCCGTCGCAGACGCCGCTGGCCGCGGCCGGGCCCGTGCGCGAGGATGCGCCTCCCGCGGGTTCCGAGGGCGTGTACGTCTTTGTGCAGACGGACGGGGTGGCGCGCCGGGAACCGCCGCCGGGCGGCGCGGTGCCCATGCCGGAACTGGCCGGCCTTCCCCTTCGCGACGCGGCGCGGCGCCTGCACGCGCTGGGCATGCACGTCCGCGTGCGGGGCACCGGCTCCGTCGCGGGCACGCAGCCGGCCGCCGGGCAGACCGCCACCCGCGGCGACACCGTCGTCATCAACGGAGGAGGCCGATGAGCCGCCAGTCCACGCTGGGCGCCATCGAAGCACGGCTGGAACGCGAGGGACTGCTCGCGGGTCGTCTGTCCGCGGAGGACGCGGCGCGCGTGGTGGAGGACGTGACCTCCGATTCGCGCGAGGCGGGGCGGGGCACGCTCTTCTGCGCGGTCGTCGGCACGGCGAGCGACAGCCATCGCTTTCTGCCGTCCGTGGCGGATTCCGGCGCGGCGGGAGCGACGGTGGAGCGCATCGATCCAGCGGCCGGAATGCCCCAGATCGTCGTGAACGACGGGCGGCGGGCGACGGCGTTCGCTGCGGCGGAGTTCTTTGGCGATCCGTGGCGGGAGATGACGCTCGTCGGGGTGACGGGGACCAACGGCAAGACGACCAGCGCCGCCATGCTGCGCCACCTGCTCGCGGCGGACGGGCCCAGCGGCTACGTCGGCACGCTGGGCGCGATCGGCGCGGACGGCGAGGTGATTCCGGGGACGGAGGGACTGACGACGCCCGGCCCGGTGGACGCCGCGCGGTGGATGCGCCGGTTCGCGGACGATGGCGTGATGCGTGTGGCGATGGAGGTCTCCTCCCACGCGCTGCACCAGGAGCGGCTGGGGGCGGTGCGCTTCGATGCGGCCGTCTTCACCAACCTGACCCAGGACCACCTGGACTACCACGTCACCATGGAGGAGTACCGCGCGGCCAAGCTGCGGCTGACGGAACTGCTCAAGCCCGGCGGCGCGGCGATCCTGAACGCGGATGATCCCGCGTGGGCGGACGTGCGCTCGCCCGTCGGGCGGACGATCACGTTCGGCGTGGAGCGCGCGGCGGACGTGCGGGCCGAGGGCGTGCGCGTGGGCGCGGGCGGGATGGAGTTCACCCTGCGGACGCCGGACGGGGACGCGGAAGTGGCGCTGCCCCTGTTCGGCGGATTCAACGTGAGCAACGCGGCCGCGGCCGGCGCCGTGCTGTGGAGCCTGGGATGGAGCCCGGCGCGCATCGCGGAGCGGCTGGGCACGCTGCCGCAGGTGCCGGGGCGGCTGGAGCGGGTGGCCGGCCCGCCGCGCAGCGCCACGGTGCTGCTGGATTACGCCCACACCCCCGACGCGCTGGAGCGCGCCCTGGCCGCCGTGCGGCCGCTCGTAAAAGGGCGCGTGATCGTCGTGTTCGGCGCGGGCGGAGACCGCGACGCGGAGAAGCGGCCGCTGATGGGCGCCGCCGCCGCGGCGGGCGCGGACCTGGTCATCGTGACCTCCGACAACCCGCGTACGGAAGACCCGGAAGCCATTCTGGATGACATCGAACGCGGCATGGGACGTGCACCCCGCCAGCGAATTTCCGACCGCCGCGAGGCCATCCGCACCGCGCTCACCGAAGGCAGTTCCAACGATCTGATTCTCCTGGCCGGCAAGGGCCACGAGACGTATCAGATCATCGGAACGGAGAAGCGTCCCTTCGACGAGCGCATCATCGTGCGCGAGATCCTCGCGGAACTGACTGACGCTGAGGGAGGTGGGGTTTGAGCCCCTTTCGCTGGACCGCCGACGAGGTCGCGCACGCGCTGGGGACGGATTCCCCCGCGGGTGCGCCCGCTGAATTTTCCGCCGTGTCCACCGACACGCGCGCCATTCCCGCCGGATCGCTGTTCGTGGCGCTGCGGGGCGCCAACTTCGACGGCCACGCCTACTTGGCGCAGGCCGCCGAAAAGGGCGCGGCCGGAGCCGTGGTGACGCACGTGCCCGAGGGCGCGCCCGACATCGCCTACTATGTCGTCGCTGATACGCTGCACGCGCTGGGTGCCCTGGGCCGCCAGCGCCGCCGCGCGCTCCGCGGCCGCGTGGTCGCCGTCGCGGGATCGAACGGCAAGACGACCACCAAGGAACTGCTGCGCGCCGCGCTCGGCGGCACCTTCCGCGTCCACGCCACGGACGCCAACCTGAACAACCAGGTGGGCGTTCCGCTGACGCTGCTGGCCTGCCCGGACGACGCGGAAGCCGTCATCGTGGAGACGGGGACCAACGAGCCGGGCGAGGTCGTTCTGCTGTCGCGCATCGTGGAGCCGGACGCGGCGCTCATCACCTCCATCGGCGAAGAGCACCTGGAGGGATTGGGCTCGGTCGAGGGCGTGCTGCGCGAGGAGCTGTCGATCTTTGACGCGCTGCGCGACATCGGCGTCGCCATCGTGGCGGAAGAGCCGGAAGAGCTGGCCGCGGGCGCGCGCGAGGCCGTGGCGCCGTCGCGGGTGCGCGTCGCCGGCCTGGGCGAAGGCGCGGACGTGCGGCCGGAGGGCGGGCGCGAAGGAATCCGCGTGCGGTCGGACGGCAGCACCGAGTTCCGCTTCGGGGGCGTGGATTTTCATCTCCCCCTCCCGGGGATGCACAACGTCCGCAACGCGCTGCTGGCATTGGCCGTGGCCGCGGAGTGGGGCGTGCCGATGGAAGCCGCCGCCGCGGGATTCGCGGCGATGAAGGCGCCCAAGATGCGCAACGAGTGGCGCCGCATCGGCTCGCTGGGCGTGCTGGCGGACTGCTACAACGCCAATCCGCCCAGCATGCGCGCCGCGCTGGACCTGCTCGCTTCAGTTCCGGTCGATGGGGAAAAGATCGCCGTCATGGGGACGATGCGGGAACTGGGCGACCACGGCGAGCGGCTGCACCGCGAGCTGGCCGGGCACGCCGCCGCGCTCGTGGGGCACGGCATCGACCGCATCGTGGCGACGGGCGACTTCGTGACCGCCTTTCTGGCGGAGGGAACGGACCTCAGCGGCCGCTTGGTCGCCGCGGAGGACCCGATCGACGCGTACGAGGCGCTGCGCCCGTCGCTGACGGGAAGTGAAACCATCCTGCTCAAGGGTTCGCGCGGGGTGGCGCTGGAACGCTGGATTCCGCTGATGGAGCGCGACTTCGCGCAGACCGCCTCCTCGCAGGAGTAATCCGGTGCTTTACCACCTGTTCGTCCCGTTCGCGCAGTACTACATCGGCTTCAACCTCTTCCGCTTCGGCACCTTCCGGGCGGCGGGGGCGGTGGTCACGGCATTCCTGGTCGCATTCTGGTTCGGGCCGGCCATCATCTCGCGCCTCCGCATGCTCAAGGTAGGGCAGGTGGTGCGCACGGAAGGCCCGCAGACGCACCTGGGCAAGAGCGGCACGCCCACGATGGGCGGCGTGCTCATCATCCTGTCCACCGTCATCCCCACCTTTCTGTGGGCGCGGCTGGACAACTGGTACACGGTCATCGCCCTGGTCGTGCTGCTCTGGCTGGGCGTCGTGGGCTTTCTGGACGACTATCTGAAGATCGTCCGCAAGAACACCGGCGGACTCAAGGGGCGCTACAAGATCCTGGGGCAGGCGGGAATCGGCGTGCTGCTGGGAATCGTGCTGATCGTGTTCCACGTCAGCGATCCCATTCCCGCCACGTGGACCCAGATCCCGTTCTTCAAGAGCTGGCACGTCTGGTTTCACCCGGTGACGTACGTGCTGTTCGTCACCTTCATCATCGTGGGCTGCAGCAACGCGGTGAACCTGTCTGACGGGCTGGACGGCCTGGCGGCGGGATTGTCGGGGATCGCGGCGGCCACGTTCGGCGTGTTCGCGTACCTGCTGGGCCGCGTGGACGCGTCGGACTACCTGAACGTCTTTTATCTCCCGGGCGCGGGCGAGCTGGGCATCTTCTGCGTGGCGCTGGCCGGCGGATGCATGGGCTTTCTGTGGTACAACGCGCACCCGGCGGAAGTGTTCATGGGCGACACCGGGTCGCTGGCCATCGGCGGCGTGCTGGGCGCGGTGGCGGTGCTGCTGAAGGCGGAGTTCCTGCTGGCCATCGTGGGCGCGGTGTTCGTGGCCGAGGCGCTATCCGTGGCGTCGCAGACCATCTACTTCAAGTACACCAAGCGCCGCACGGGAACGGGCAAGCGCATCTTCCGCATGGCGCCGCTGCATCACCACTTCGAGCAGATCGGGTGGCATGAGAGCAAGGTCATCATCCGCTTCTGGCTGATGGGGATCATGTGCGCGCTGGCCGCCTTCGCCACGCTCAAGATCCGCTGATGAGCCGTTCGTTCGCCGGACAGACGATCGGCGTGCTGGGGCTGGCGCGCAGCGGACTGGCCGCGGCGCGCCTGGCCCTGGGCCGCGGCGCGCACGTGTACGCCAGCGACGCGGGCGATGGCGAGGCTGCACGCGCGGCGGCGGATCAGGTGCGGGCGCTGGGCGGGGATGCGCAGACGGGCGGGCACGATCTGGCCAAGCTGGCCGCGTGCTCGCGGATCGTCCTCTCCCCCGGCATTCCGCCGACCGCCGCGATCCTGCGCGAGCCGGCCATCCAGGGCGTGCCGGTCGTTCCGGAGATCGAGCTGGCGTACGAGCAGCTGGACGGCCCGGTGATCGGCATCACGGGGACGAATGGAAAGACGACCGTCACCTCGCTGACGGAGCACCTGCTGCGCGCCGCGGGAATCGACGCCGTCGCGGGCGGCAACATCGGCACGGCGCTGAGCGAGCTTGCGTTGCGCGAGCCGCAGCCCGCGTGGAATGTCGTCGAGTGCAGTTCCTTCCAGCTGGGCGGCATCGACCGGTTCACGCCGGCGATCGGGATGCTGACGAATCTCGCGCCGGACCACCTGGACTGGTACGCGGACCTGGAAGACTACTACGCCGACAAGGCGCGTCTCTTCCGCAACGCGACGGACGCGAGCCGGTGGATTCTGAACGCGGAAGATGAGCGCGCGGCCACGTTGATCGGCGACGCGCCGGGGACGCGCTACTGGTTCCGCGCCGCGTCGATGCCGAAGTCGGACGACGAGCTGGGCGGGTGGATGGACGGGCGGGAACTGCGGATCCGCACGGAAGCGGGGCGCACGGAATCGCTCGGCTCCGCGGACCGGCTGCGCATCCTGGGCCCGCACAACATCGCCAACGCGCTGGCCGCCTCGCTGGCCGCGCGTCTGGCCGGGGCTTCGGCGGAGTCGATCGCGGAGGCATTGCCGCGGTTCGAGGCGCCGCCGCACCGCCTGCAGCCCGTGTCCGAGCGCGGCGGCGTGCTCTGGGTGAACGACAGCAAGGCGACCAACGTGGCCTCCACCCGTGTCGCCATCCGCGGAATGAGCCGGCCGACCGTGCTTCTGCTGGGCGGGCGCCACAAGGGCGAGCCGTACACGGAGATGGCGGGGGACCTGGCCGGCCGCGTGCGCACGGTGATCGCGTTCGGCGAGGCGGGGGCGCAGATCGCGGCGGACCTGTCCGGCGCCGTCGACGTGCAGCACGTCGAGGGCGGATTCGACGAGGTGATGGCCCGCGCCGCGTCCGTCGCGCGGCCTGGGGACGCGGTGCTGCTTTCGCCCGCGTGCAGCAGCTTCGACATGTTCAGGAACTACGAGGAACGGGGCCGCCGGTTCGCCGAGCTGGCCCGGGGAGAAGGGGAATGACCAGCATCGCGCTCCTGCGCCGGCCCCGCGCCGCCAAGGACCCCGTGCAGCCGCCGGTGACGCCGCGGGAGCGGGCGTACACCACCGCGCCCGCCGTGGCCGCCTTGCCGCGCGAGCAGACGTGGGAGGCCCGCGCGCTGGTGGCGCTGACGGCCATGGCGTTCGCCTTCGGGCTGACGGAGATGTACAGCGCCAGCTCGTTCGAGGCGGCTTCGCACGACCTGCCGGGCCACTACTTCGCCCTCAAGCAGGTGATGGGCGCGGGGATCGGCGTGGTACTGGCCGCGGTGCTGTCGCGGGTGGATTACCGGCAGCTGCGCCGCTTTGCCTGGCCCATGCTGGCGATGGTCATCGTCCTCCTGGCGCTGGTTGTGATGCCGGGGACGGAAGCGCTCGCCCCGCGTGTGAACGGTGCGCGCCGGTGGCTCAAGCTGGGCATCCAGTTTCAGCCGTCGGAGTTCGCCAAAATCGCGCTGATCGTATGGACGGCGATGATGGCGGTAAAGAAGGCGGACCGGCTGCACTCGCTCAGCAAGGGATTGATGCCCTTTCTGCTGGTCTGGCTGCCGATCCTCGTCCTGGTGATGAAGCAGCCGAACATGAGCGCGGCGCTCCTGCTGGTCCTGCTGGCGGCGCTGGTGCTGTTCGCGGGCGGGGCGCGCATCGGGCACTTCATCCTCCTCGGCCTTCTCGCCGTTCCCGTGCTGTGGAAGCTGATTACGGGCGAGGGATACCGCGCCCGGCGTCTGGCGGCGTTTCTGGACCCTGCGCACGACACGGGGAACGTGAGCTACCAGATCCACCAGTCGCTGATCGCCATCGGCAGCGGCGGGCTGGGCGGGGTGGGATTCGGGGAAAGCCGGCAGAAGTACGGCTTTCTTCCGGAATCGCACAACGACTTTCTGTTCAGCATGATCGCGGAGGAGTGGGGTCTGCTGGGCGTCCTGTTCGTCGTGGCCGTCTTCGCGGGATTCCTCGTCGTGGGCTACCGCATCGCGGCGCGCGCGCCGGACCGCTTCGGCTACCTGGTGGCGCTGGGAATGACCAACCTGATCGCGGTTTCCGCGTTTCTGCACATGGGCGTGGCGATGGCGCTGCTGCCGACGACCGGCGTGGCGCTGCCGTTCATGTCTTCCGGCCTGTCGGCGCTGCTGACTTCGTTCGCGGCGGTGGGCATCCTGTTGAGTATCGCCCGCGCGGCGAAGGACCCCGAAAGAGCCCGATGACCACCCCACGCGTACTGTTTGCCGGCGGCGGAACCGGCGGCCACCTGTATCCCGCCCTGGCCCTGGGCGCCGCCTTCAAGCGGCTGGATCCGGCCTCGGAGGTGATGTACATCGGGGCCAAGCGCGGCGTGGAGGCGCGCGTGCTTCCGGACCGCGGCGAGCCGCACGCGCTGCTGCCGCTGGAGCCCATCCGCCGCGCCAAGCCGTGGCAGAACTGGCGCCTGGTGCCGGCCATGTTCGGCTCGTTTACCGCGCTGAACGGCGTGTTCCGCCGCTTTCAGCCGAACCTGGTCGTGGGCACGGGCGGATACGCGAGCGGGCCGGCGGTGGCGTATGCCATCATGCGCGGCATTCCCGCGGCGGTGCAGGAGCAGAACTCGTATCCCGGCTTCGTGACGCGGCTGGTGGACAAGCGCGTGCGGCAGCTTCACCTGGCGTTCCCCGAAGCGCTCAAGTACCTGAAGCCGGGCGACAAGACGCAGGTGTTCCGCTTCGGCAATCCCATCACGCCGCCGGACTTCAACGTGGACCGTGCCGCGGCCCGCGCGCGCTTCGGCCTGACCGCGGGGACGGTGTGCCTCGTCGTCGGCGGCAGCCAGGGCGCGCGCCCGGTGAACGAGGCGCTGCTGGCGGACCTGCGCGGCATTCGCGAGGGACGGCTTCCCGCGCCGCCGGAAGGCTTCCAGATCCTGTGGGCCGCGGGAACGGGCAACTTCGACCGGGTGCAGAAGGGGCTGGAGGACCTGGGCAATCCGTCGTGGGTGCACGCGCTGCCGTACATCACCGACATGCCGGGCGCGCTGGCGGCGGCGGACTTCGCCATCACCCGCGCGGGCGCCATGTCCATCGCGGAGCTGTGCGCGTGGGGCATCCCCAGCATCCTCGTCCCGCTGCCGCACGCGGCCGCCAATCACCAGTACCACAACGCCGTGGCGCTGGCGGAGGCCGGGGCGGGGGTCATGGTGCAGGAGCAGGAGCTGGGCGGCGGACGCCTGTGGCGCGAAGTGATGGCGATGGATGATCCCGCGCATCGCGCCGCCGTGGCGGCCAAGGCGCGCGAGCGCGGCCAGCCCGACGCCGCGGATCTGATCGTCGCCCAGCTCGCGACGCTGGTCCGCTGAGACGGCGCTGCAAAGGCGTGCTCTGAGGACGGGCGACTGAAGTCGCGGCAAAAACGGCGCGAAGTCCGCCTGCGCGGACTGTGGGGGCGGGTTGGGTGAGGTTCGGCGGATCAGGGCGCGACCGCCGTCCAGGAGCGAATGAATTCGCCGCTGGAAAGGCACGAAGTCCGCCTGCGCGGACTGCGGCGGCAAGTGGGGTGGCGCCGCGCGGAGTCCGTTTCGCGGGCCGGTTGCGCCGGGAGAGATCCGGTACGGCGAGAGACAGGGCGGGGGAACGACCGCTGGGGAGATGCGAACGCACTCACGCACTCAGCACCCCGCACTCACGCACTTCAGTTTCGTTGCAGATCGTGGCAGTTCCCGGCGCAAACCCGCGCCGCGCGAAGCTTTTCCCCGCGTTGGGCTGACGTTACATTGAGCACCGAATTCGACCTGGTTGAGCTCGCCAAGCAGGGGCCGATCCACTTCATGGGGATCGGCGGGGCGGGGATGTCGCCGCTGGCCGAGATGGCTCTGCTGGCGGGTGCGCGGGTCACCGGGTGCGACTCGTCCCCCGGCCCGGCGACGCAGCGGCTGGAAGAGCGCGGCGCGGTCGTCTACCAGGGCCACGATGCGTCCCACGCCGCCGACTGCGCGGCGCTGGTGATGACCGCCGCCGTCCCCGACGACCATCCGGAACTCGCCGCCGCGCGCGCCCGCGGCATCCCGGTCCTCAAGCGGGCCGAGGCGCTGGGCGCCATCGTCAACCACGGCACCGTCGTGGGCATCGCGGGGACGCACGGAAAGACGACCACCACCACCCTCACCACCGCCGTGCTCGCCGCGGCCGGGGTGAACCCCACCGGCTTCGTGGGCGCGCGCGTTCCCGCGTGGAACGGCAACCTGCATCCCGGCGGCGACCGGGTGTACGTGGTGGAGGCGGATGAATACGACCGCTCCTTCCACCAGCTTCGCCCCAACGTGGCCGTCGTCACCACCCTGGAAGCCGATCACCTGGACATCTACGGCTCGCTGCAGGCCATCGAGGAGGCGTTCGACATCTTCGCTGCCTCGGTGCCGGACGACGGGCTCATCGCCTGCTGCGCGGACGACCACGGCGCGGCGCGGCTGGCGGCGCGGCTCCCCGGCGGCCCCGAGCGGGTGATGACGTACGGGCTGAACGCCGGCTCCATGCTGCGCGCCGAAGATCTGCGGCTGAGCCCGTCCGGCGCCGAGTTCACCGTCCGCGAGCGCGGCGTGGTCCTGGGCACCGCGCGGCTGAACGCGCCGGGCGAGCACAATGTGCGCAACGCGCTGGCCGCCATCGCCGTGGGCCGCCGCTTCGGCGCGGAGTGGGACGCCATCGCAAAGGGACTCGCGTCGTACGCCGGGGTGGACCGCCGCTTCGAGCAGATCGGCGAAGCCGCCGGAATCCTGTTCGTGGACGATTACGCCCATCATCCCACCGAGGTGCGGGCCACGCTGGGCGCCGCCCGGGCGGGATACGCGGACCGGCGCATCGTCGCCGTCTTTCAGCCGCACCTGTACTCGCGGACGCGCGACTTCGCCGCCGAGTTCGGCCAGGCGCTCGCCGCCGCGGACGTCGTTTTTCTGACCGATGTGTACGCCGCGCGGGAAAAGCCCATCGACGGAGTCACGGGGCAGATGATCGTCGACACCGCCACCGCGGCGGGCGTGGCGGTGCGCTACGTTCCCGTCCGCGCCGAGGTGGTGGACGCCGTCGCCGCGGAACTGCGCGGCGGCGACCTGTGCCTGACGCTGGGGGCGGGGAACCTGGACATGGCCGCGCGCGAACTGCACCAGCGCTTTTCGGGAGCACGGGGATGAAGCGCGCCGCGCGCCTGGGCATTCTCGCCACGCTGCTGGCGGCGGGCGGATCGTCTCCGTTCTGGGGCCCGTCGGTGCTGCGCCACGTGCAGTGGTTCGCCGCGGACCGCGTGGAGGTGGCCGGATCGCGCCTGCTGGCCCCGCACGAGGTCGTCGCCGCCTCCGGCGTGCGCATCGGCGACAACGTGTACACGGACCCGGCCGCGTGGGAAGCCGCGCTGCGCCGCCATCCGGTGATCGCCGACGCGCGCGTGGAGCGGCGCTTTCCCGCCACGCTGCGCATCCGCATCGTCGAAAAGCGCCCGGCCGCCTTCGTGTCCGCCGGCACGCTGCGACCCGCGACGGCGACGGGGGAGATTCTTCCGGTGGATCCCGCCCGCGTCCCGGTGGACCTGCCGATCGCGGGGACGGCGCCAGACACGGCCACCCGCGTCCGCGACCGCGCCACCCTGGCCGTGCTGGCCGAGGCCGCGCGCCTGGCCGACGCCGATCCCATGCTGATGGCGCGGGTGAGCGAAGTCCGCTCCACCCGGGCCGGGACGCGGCTCTTCATGTCCGCGCCGCGGGCAGAGGTGCTGCTGGCCTCCGGCGCCGGCGAGCCCCGGCTTACGCAGCTTCGCGCCGCCCTGGCGGACGTGGACCGCCGCCTGGGCGCGGGCGGACGCGCCGTCGTCGACGCGCGCTACGCGGACCAGGTGGTGGTCCGCCTGATCGCGCCTGGCAGCACCCCCGCGACGGCCCCCGCGCCGCCGCGTACCTGACCCGCAGCCCACGCTTCCGGAACTGATGCGTTCTTCCATCGTCGCAGGCCTGGACATCGGCTCGAGCAAGACCGCCGTGGTCATCGCGGAGGTGTCGGGCGATGCCCCCCACCGCGCCCAGGTCAAGGTGCTGGGGGTGGGGCAGGCGCGCACCGGCGGCATCCGCCGCGAGATCGTCACCGACATCGAGGCCACCACCGAGTCCGTGCGCAAGGCGGTCAAGGAAGCGGAATTGATGGCCGGCGTGACCGTGCAGCGGCTGTACACCGGCATCGCGGGCGAGCACATCCACGCCTGGCCCAGCACCGGCGTCGTCGCCGTCGGCGGGCGCCCGGCGGGGGACGGTGAGATCCGCACGGGCGACGTGGACCGCGTGCAGGAAGTCGCCCGCGCCGTGGTCATCCCCGGCGACCGCGAGCTGATCCACGCGATCCCGCAGGAGTACATCGTCGACGCGCAGGACGGCATCCGCGACCCCGTCGGCATGGCGGGGACCCGGCTGGAGGCCGAGGTCTTCATCGTCACCGGCAGCGCCAGCGCCAGCCAGAACGTGCGCAAGGCCGTCACCCGCGCCGGCTACACCGTCGCGGAGCTCGTGCTGGAGCCGCTGGCCTCGTCGCTCGCCGTGCTGACGGAAGACGAGATGGAGATCGGCGTCGCCCTCGTGGAACTGGGCGGGGGGACGACGGACCTGTGCGTCTTTCACGAGCGCAAGATCAAGCACCTGACCTCGCTCCCCTGGGGCGGCGCGACGGTCACGAACGACATCGCCAAGGGCCTCTCGCTTCCGTACGCCGAGGCGGGGCGCGCCAAGGAGCGCTTCGGCGTGGCCCGCGCGGACTTCGTGCGGCCGGATGAAACGTTCGAGATCCCGGGCGCGGCGGCGGGGCAGACGCGCCACGTCGCGCGCGAGCTGCTGGCGCACATCATCGAGCAGCGGATGGACGAGATCTTTGGGCTCGTCGCGGCCGAGCTGGAGCGCGCGGGGTTCGGCGGGGGCGAGCTGGGCGGCGGCGTGGTGCTCACCGGCGGCGGCGCCGCGCTGCAGGGCGTGGTGGAGCTGGCGGAGCGCACCTTTGCCTCGTCCGTGCGCATCGGCGTGCCCGGCGAGGGACTCGGCGGGCTTGCGGATTCCGTCCGCCGCCCCAAGTTTGCGACCGCCGCCGGACTCGCGGTCTACGGGTCGCGACGCCTCATCACGGACACTCCCGAAAGCAGCGCCCTCGCCGGCGCTTCGGTCAACGGCATCGTAAAGCGCATCAGCGACTGGTTCGCGGACTTCTTCTAGAAGCCCGCGCGGTCGCCTGCTTTTTAGTTCTTTCTGTTCAGAATTTTCTCCCCTGGGGAGCCAGCGCACATGGTCTTCGAGTACGACGAAACGATGACCCAGAACGCCCGCATGAAGGTGGTGGGCGTGGGTGGCGGCGGCGGCAACGCCGTCAACCGCATGATCGAGGAGGACCTGGAGGGCGTCGACTTCATTTCGGTGAACACCGACGCGCAGGTCCTGAAGCTCAGCAAGGCCGACGTCCGCATTCAGATCGGGCACAAGCTCACCCGCGGCCTGGGCGCCGGCGCGCGCCCGGAAATCGGCGCGCAGGCGCTGGAGGAGAACCGGGATGAGATGCGGCGCGCGCTGGACGGCGCCGACCTGGTCTTCATCACCGCCGGCATGGGCGGCGGCACCGGCACCGGCGCCGCCCCGCTGATCGCGGAAATGGCGCGGGAGATGGGGGCGCTCACCATCGCCATCGTCACCAAGCCCTTTCTGTTCGAGGGCAAGAAGCGGATGAAGCAGGCCGAGCAGGGCCTTGCCGAGCTGAAGCGCGCGGCGGACACCATGATCGTGGTGCCCAACGAGCGGCTCCTGGCCGTCGTGGGCAAGGGCACCAGCTTCAAGGACGCGCTCAAGAAGGCGGACGAGGTGCTGCTGCACGCCACGCAGGGCATCTCCGACCTGATCCGCGTGACCGGCGAGGTGAACGTGGACTTCGCCGACGTGCGCACGGTGATGAGCAACCGCGGCGCGGCGCTCATGGGCACCGGCTTCGGACGGGGCGAAAACCGGTCGATGGAGGCCGCGCAGGAGGCCATCAGCTCGCCGCTGCTGGACAACATCTCCATCAGCGGCGCGGCGGGCGTGCTCATCAACATCACCGGCGGAATGGACCTGGCGATCGACGAGGTCACGACGATCTCCTCCATCATCCAGGAAGCCGCGGGCGACGACGCCGAGATCATCTTTGGCGCCGTGCACGACCCCAGCATGAAGGAAGAGGTGCGCGTCACGGTGATCGCCACCGGCTTTGAAAAGGACGCCATCATCCCCGACCGGCTGGACGGCGTGATCCGCGCCGACTTCCGCTCGCACGGCCGCTCCCCCGCGGGCGCCGATATCGCGGGGACGCGCACGGCCTACCCGCCGCGTCCGGCTTCCGGCGACGCGCGCTCGTCGCTGGACTCTCGTTCTTCGGGGATGGACAGCCGCCCCGAGCCGCGGATGGAGCCGCGCGCGGAGCGGCTGGAGCACCGCCCCGAGCCGCGCGCCGAGGCACAGCCGGGGGTGACGCCGCTGCACAAGATGCCGCCGCGGCCGGAGCCCAAGGTCCCCAGCGACCTCGAGATTCCTACCTTTATCCGCCGGCAGATGGACTGAAGCCGGCCCCCTCGCCTCCTCGCGGCCCACGCCGCGGGGAGGCGAGTCTCTGGTGCCCGGCCGCGTTCCCCCGGCCGGACAGGATTGCAACCCCCAAGCAGGAAGACGGATGTCTCGTCCCGCCCGCATCATCGCCGCCGGCGCGCTCTGCGCGCTGGGCGCGGCGCTCGGCGTTCAGCGCCTGGCCACTCTCCGCGCCGCCGAACAGCAGATGGAGGCACCGCCGGCGTGGCTTCCGGCGGCGCAGGCCCGCCCCGCGGAGCTTGCCTTTGCCGACACGCTGCGCCGCGGCGAAACGCTTTCGGAGCTTCTGGACCGCACCAAGCTGGACCTGACGGCCACCCGCGCGCTGCTGGAGCAGCTGTCCCAGGTGCAGGACCCGCGTACCGTGCGCCCCGGGCTGGTGGTGGAGTACCGCCGTTCCACGCGCACCGGCGCCGTGCGCGCCGTCAGCACGCGGCTGGACGCGGACCGCCGCCTTTCGCTGCGCCCCGCGGGCGCGGGATGGAACGCGCGGGTGGAAGAGGTCGCGGTCCACACGGATACCACGGTGCTGGCGGGAAGCGTGCGCCGGTCGCTGTATCAGGCGCTGATGGACGGCGAGGGCGACGTGCCCCGCGGCGAGCGGCAGCGCGTGGCGGACCTGCTGGCGGACAGCGTGTTTCCCTGGCAGATCGACTTTTCGCGCGACCTCAAGGTGGGCGACACCTTTCGCATCCTGTACGAGCGGATGGTGCGCCCGGACGGCAGCGCGCGCTCGTCGCGCATCCTGGCCGTGCAGTTCGACATCGACGGCCGCGCGCACGACGCCTACCGCTTCACCGTGGACGGGCTGGACGAGTTCTACGACGGCGACGGCGAGTCGCTCAAGCGCGCGTTCCTGCGGGCGCCGCTGGAGTTCCGCCGCATCAGCAGCGTCTTTACCAGCGGCCGCTTTCACCCCATCCTGCGCCGCGTGCGCGCGCACCAGGGCATCGACTACGCGGCCTCCATGGGCACGCCGGTCCGCGCCGTGGGCGACGGGGTGATCGCGCGCGCCGGGTGGGCGGGCGGATACGGCAACCTTGTGGAAATCCGCCACCAGCGGGGATACGGCAGCCGCTACGGCCACATGCGCGGCTTCGCGCCCGGCATCCGTCCCGGCGTCCGCGTGCGCCAGGGCCAGCTGATCGGCTTCGTGGGCACCACGGGGCTCAGCACCGGGCCGCACCTGCACTACGAGTTCCACATGGACGGCCGCCCCGTCGATCCGTCGTCCATCCGCTACCTGACCGGCGCGCCCATCCCGGGCGGCGCCAGGGGCCGCTTCCGCGCCGCGCGCGACCTGCGCACGGCCGCCCTGGAGCGCGTCTCCGGCCCGCGCCTCGCCAAGCGCGACAGCGCCCGCACGGGCGACCGCGGCTGATGGCGGAATTTGCGCTGTACCCGGCCATCGACCTGCGCCGGGGCCGCTGCGTGCGGCTGGAAAAGGGGATGGCGGAGCGGGAAACGGTCTACGGCGACGATCCCGCCGCCGTCGCCGCGGGGTTCGCCGCGGCGGGCGCGGAGTGGATTCACGTCGTGGACCTGGACGCCGCCTTCGGGGACGGGAGCAACCGCGCGCTGATCCGTTCGCTTGCCGCCACCGCCGGTGTTCGCGTGCAGACCGGCGGGGGACTGCGGACGGAAGCGGACCTGGAGGAAGTGCTGGAGGCCGGCGCCGCGCGCGCCGTCATCGGCACGGCCGCGATCGAGAACCCGGAGCTGGTGCGCACGGCCGTCGCCCGCTGGGGCGCGGACCGCATCGCCGTCGGCCTGGACGCGCGCGGCAGGCGTCCCGCGGCGCGCGGCTGGGTGGAGGAAAGCGGGACGGACCTGTTCGACCTGGCCCGCACGCTCGTCGAATATGGCGTGCGGACGATCATCCACACCGACATCGAGCGGGACGGGATGATGATGGGGCCCAACCTGGACCTGTCCGCCGAGCTGGCCGCGCACGCCGGTGCGGAAGTGATCGTTTCCGGCGGCATGCGCGGGATCGACGACGTACGCGCCTGCGCGGCGGCGGCGCGCGAGGGACGCGGAATTTCCGGCGCCATCATGGGCCGCGCCATCTACGAGGGCGCGGTGGACGTGGGCGAGGCGCTGCGGGCCGCGCGATGATGTCGCGCGAGGTGCTCACCGGCTCACGCGGGCGGGCCAGCGGCCACGCGGTCGTGAACGTGCTGCAGAACTACACCGGCCTCACGCATCCCGAGGCCATGCGCATGTTCGAGCAGGTGCGCGCCGGCGAGCGGGTGGAGATCGATCTGGATGACGAGTTCGCCGCGTACGATCTCGTCTCCATGCTCACCGATCTGGGCCTCAAGGCCGAAGTCGCCGACACCAACTGATCGTCCGGATACTGCGGATCTCCAGCGCGCCTCCCGTCGGGAGGCGCGCTTTCCGTGTTTCGTCCATCCCAAACCGGACACGAACGCGCGTCCCGCCATCCGGTCGAAAAATCTTGTTGCCACGTGGCTGGCCCGTTGTGATCGCGCCTGATTTTCCACCTGCGACACGATCTTTCGCCAGACACCCGAATGCCCTTGTTCGGAGCCTTTCGGGTCTGTATGTATTGAAAGTGAACACGCCGCGCGCTCCTTCCGCGAGTCGCTCATAAAGGGTTCTGCGGTAATCCGCGATAATTGGGGCAAGCGAAAAAATTGAGATGTGATGCGGAGATTGGGGAGCAATTCCGCCGCGCAACTCTTCCGGGAATGCTGATTTCCGCAGGAAAACCGGGAGCGCATGCGGTAATCTGCGGCAACCCGCGGTAATCAGCGCGGAATGACGGCGCCATGTCAGGACGGGCAGATCAACCCAGGAATGGAGGAGAGAAGCTTCCATGAGTATTCGGTGGGGGGATGGACGTGACTTGGCTGGAGGGGTGCCCCGCCGGGATGGAAGAGGATGGAGGGCACGCGCGCGTCCCTTGCCGGAGCGTCGGCGGATGGGGATCTTTCCGCCTCCCACGATTCCCTGAAGGATGAACGATGCCCGAATCCGCTCGCGACATGGTAGATCTGCGTTCCGACACGGTGACGCGCCCCTCGCCCGAAATGCGCCGCGCCATCGCCGAAGCCGAGGTGGGCGACGCGGTGCTGGGCGACGACCCCACGGTGGCGGCGCTGGAGCGGGCTGCGGCGCAGCTGCTGGGCAAGGAGGCCGCCCTGTTCTTTCCCAGCGGCATCATGGCCAACACGGCGGGCGTGCTGGTGTGGGCCCAGCCGGGAACAGAGGCCGTGATCGACGCGGGTGGCCACATCCTGAACTACGAAGAGGGCGCGGCGGCGGCGTGGGGCGGCGTGCAGCTGCGCGCGGTGCAGACGCCGGACGGCCTGCTGGACCCGGACCTGGTGGCTGAGGCCATCCGCCCGGACACGCCGTACCTGCCGCAGACCTCGCTGGTGTGCGTGGAAAACACCCACAACAGCGCGGGCGGGCGCATTCTGCCGCTGGAGCGGATGCGCGCGGTGCGCGACGTGGCGCGTGAGCGGGGCGTGCGCGTGCACCTGGACGGCGCGCGCCTGCCGAACGCCTCCGTGGCGACCGGCACGCCCATGTCCGCCTGGGCGGCGGAGGCAGACACGGTGATGTTCGCGCTTTCCAAGGGGCTGGGCGCGCCCGTGGGTTCCATCCTGGGCGGCGACGCGGAAACCATGCAGCGCGCCTGGCGCCTGCGCCGGCGGCTGGGCGGGGGAATGCGGCAGGCCGGCATCCTGGCGGCGGCCGGGCTGTACGCGCTGGAGCACAACTTTCCGCTGCTCGCCCAGGATCACCGCCGCGCGCGGGAACTGGCACAGGCCGCGGGCGCGGTGGACGGGATTCAGGCCGCCGTGCCGGACACCAACATCGTCATGCTGGACCTGGAAGACGCGGCGCTGCAGCCGGCCGCCCTCCTGGCCGCGCTGGCGGAGCGCGGCATTCTGATGACGCAGTTCGGGCCGCGTCGGCTGCGCTCCGTGCTGCACATGGACGTGGGCGACGACGGAATCCGCCGCGCCGCCCAAGCCTTGCGCGAGGTTGTGGAGGCCGCGCGGGGCTGACCCGGAAAGCGTGTCCACGGCGCGAACAAAACCCTTGTGCGCCGCTTCGCTTTCGTGTAAACTTTCGCCTTATCTTCGGGAACGCACCTCCCGGCCCGGTGTATTGTCCGCACAGCCGTTCGCGGCTTCTGAACACGCTATCTCTGAGGAATTCCCATGGCATTTGTCGAAGTCGCGGATGACAAGAAGAAGGCCCTGAACGTCGCCATCGGCCAGATCGAAAAGGCGTACGGCAAGGGCTCCATCATGCGGATGGGCGTCAACGGGCCCAAGGTGCAGGTGGCCGCCATCCCCACGGGCGCCATCAACCTTGACGCCTGCATCGGCGTGGGCGGCATTCCGCGCGGCCGCGTGACCGAGATCTACGGCCCGGAGTCGTCCGGCAAGACGACGCTCTGCCTTCACGTGATCGCCAACGCGCAGAAGATCGGCGGCGTGGCCGCGTTCATCGACGCGGAGCACGCGCTGGACATCGAGTACGCGCGCAAGCTGGGCGTGGACGTCGACAACCTGCTGGTGTCGCAGCCGGACACGGGTGAGCAGGGGCTGGAGATCGCCGAAGTGCTGGTGCGCTCCAACGCGGTGGACGTCATCGTCATCGACTCCGTGGCGGCGCTGGTGCCCCGGGCGGAAATCGAAGGCGAAATGGGCGACAGCCACGTAGGCCTGCAGGCACGCCTGATGAGCCAGGCGCTGCGCAAGCTGACCGGAGCCATCAACCGCACGCAGACCACGGTCATCTTCACCAACCAGATCCGTGAAAAGATCGGCGTGATGTTCGGCAGCCCGGAAACGACGACCGGCGGCCGGGCGCTCAAGTTCTACGCCTCGCTGCGGCTGGACATCCGCCGCATCGGCAGCATCAAGGACCGCGACGTGCTCACGGGCAACAAGACGCGCGTCAAGGTCGTCAAGAACAAGGTGGCGCCGCCCTTCAAGCAGGCGGACTTCGACATCATGTTCAACGTGGGCATCGACCACTACGGCATCATCGTGGACCTGGCGGTGGAGCAGGACGTGATCAACAAGTCCGGCGCCTGGTTCTCGTACGGCGACGTGCGGCTGGGGCAGGGGCGCGAGAACGCCAAGGCCTTTCTGCAGGAAAACCCGCAGGTGGCCGCGGCCATCGAGGTGCAGGTCAAGGAAGTACTGGGGATGAACGGCATCGCCGCCGCCGCCCCCGAGAGCGACGACTGACGTACCGCGCCACGGCGCAACAAGGCCCCTTCCACCGCGGAAGGGGCCTTTCGCGTTCCGCGGCCCGCCTCGGCCGAACCCGCGGCGCGGGCCGCATCCGTTGACGCGCCCCGCCGCGACCCCGACCTTGTCGCTCGCCGCGTTGTACTGACGTCCGGCACCGCGGTTGCACATGCACCCGCGGGTTGCGCGGGGCGCACGGGCGATCTGTCGCCCGGCGCCGCCGCCACTGACCACGGAATCCGGTTGTGAGCGCAAACGAGCACGGACACGCCGAGCCCAAGGGGCGCTACCTGGCGCTGCTCTCCCTTTCCGCGCTGGGCGTCGTCTACGGCGACATCGGAACCAGTGTACTCTACACGGTCCGCGAATCCTTTCACCACACGCACGGGCTTCACCCCACGCGCGACAACGTGCTGGGCGTGCTTTCGCTCATCTTCTGGGCGCTGCTGCTGGTCATCTCCATCAAGTACGCCATCTTCGTGCTGCGGGCCGACAACCGCGGCGAGGGGGGCATTCTGGCGCTCACCTCGCTGGTGACGCCGGTGGGCGCGCTCAAGAAGAACAGCCGCTGGGTGCTCATCATGCTGGGGCTGTTCGGCACGGCGCTGCTGTACGGCGACGGGATGATCACCCCCGTCATCTCGGTGCTGAGCGCAGTGGAGGGGCTGGAGGTGGCTACGCCCTTCTTTTCGCCCTACATCATCCCCATCACCATCGCCATCCTGATCGGCCTGTTCTGGGTGCAGAAGTACGGCACCGGGGGCGTGGGCCGCATCTTCGGCCCGGTGACGCTGCTGTGGTTCGTCATCATCGCCGTCCTCGGGGTGATGAACCTGGTGCGCGACTTCAGCGTGCTGTGGGCCATGAACCCGCTGTACGGCGCGCGCTTCTTCATCCACAACGGATGGAACGGCTTTCTGGTGCTGGGCTCCGTGTTCCTGTGCGTGACCGGCGGCGAGGCGCTGTACGCCGACATGGGGCACTTCGGGCGCAAGCCCATCAAGCTGGCGTGGTACTGGGTGGTGCTTCCCGCGCTGCTGCTGAACTACTTCGGGCAGGGCGCGCTGCTGATTCACAACCCGGCCGCGGTGGACAACCCGTTCTACCGCATGGTGCCGCCGTGGGCGCTGTACCCGGTGGTGGTGATCGCCACGATGGCGGCGGTGATCGCGTCGCAGGCACTGATCACGGGGGCGTTCAGCCTGACCATGCAGGCGGTACAGCTGGGGTACATGCCGCGGGTGCAGATCGAGCACACCTCGTCCCGCGAGCGGGGGCAGATCTACATTCCCGCCATCAACTGGGTGCTGATGATTTCGTGCATCGGCCTCGTCCTTGGCTTTCGCGACAGCACGCACGTGGCGGCCGCGTACGGCGTGGCGGTGACCACGACCATGGTGGTGACCACGCTGCTGCTGTTTACGGTGGAGCGGGAAAAGTGGAAGTGGCCGCGGCTGGCGTCGTGGTCGTTCACGGCGGTGTTCCTGACCATCGACTTCGCCTTCCTGGGCGCCAACCTGGTCAAGATTCCGCACGGGGGCTGGTTTCCCCTTGTGGTGGGCGCGCTGATCTTTGGGCTGATGACGACGTGGAAGACGGGGCGCGGCATTCTGGCGGAGCGCATGGCCTCCAGCACGCTTCCGGTGGACATGTTTCTGGCGGACGTGGGGAACAACCCGCCGCACCGGGTGCGCGGAACGGCCGTGTTCATGTACGGCAACCCCAACGGCACGCCTCCCGCGCTGCTGCACAGCCTGAAGCACTACCAGGTGCTGCACCAGCACACCGTGTTTCTGGCGGTGATGACGGAAGAGGTACCGCACCTGCAGGGCGGGGAGCGCACGGTGGTGCAGGAGCTGGGGCACGGCTTCTACCGCATCACGCTGCGGTACGGCTTCATGGAGGAGCCCGACATTCCCGCCGCGCTGGCCACGATCAAGGTGGACGGGCTGGATCTGAGCCCCGGCCGCACCACGTACTTTCTGGGCCGCGAAACGCTCATTCCCAGCAGCGAGCCGGGGATGGCCAAGTGGCGGGAGCAGCTGTTTGCGCTCATGTCGCGCAACGCGCGGCCCGCGACCGCCTTCTTCGGCCTGCCGCCCAACCGGGTGGTGGAGCTGGGCGCGCAGATCCGGCTGTAGCCCGCAGGCGTCACCGGCGGCGGGACCTTCCCGCCGCCCCACCCATCATCCCTGGACCGCGTGTCCGAGAGCCATCATCCCGAGCCCTCCGGGCGGTACTTCTACGTGCTGGCGCTCACCGCGCTGGGCGTGGTGTACGGCGACATCGGCACCAGTCCCATCTACGCCATCCGCGAGGCGCTGGGCGAGCACTACGGCCTGTCGCCCTCGCGCGACAACGTGCTGGGCGTGCTGTCGCTGATCTTCTGGGCGCTGGTCATCGTCATCTCCATCAAGTACCTGCTCTTCGTGATGCGGGCGGACAACCGCGGCGAGGGCGGGATGATCGCGCTGACGGCGCTGGTGGCGCCGCCCCGGCGCATGCGGGTGGGGAGCCGGCGGTGGACGCTGGTGCTGGTGGGGCTGTTCGGCGCGTCGCTGCTGTACGGCGACAGCATGATCACGCCGGCCATCTCCGTGCTGAGCGCGGTGGAGGGGCTGGAGGTGGCCACGCCGCTCTTTCGCCCGTACATCCTGCCCATCACCATCACCATTCTGGTGGGATTGTTCGCGGTGCAGTCGCGCGGCACGGCGGGGATCGGGCGGGTGTTCGGGCCGGTGACGCTGCTGTGGTTCGCCACGCTGGGCGCGCTGGGGCTGAACCAGGTGGTGCGCCGGCCGGAGGTGTTTCTGGCGCTGAACCCGGTGCACGGCGCGGAGTTCTTCATCCGCAACGGGTGGCCGGGCTTTCTGGTTCTCGGTTCCGTGTTCCTGGTGGTGACGGGCGGCGAAGCGCTGTACGCCGACATGGGGCACTTCGGCAAGAAGCCCATTCAGGTCACCTGGTTCTTCATCGTCCTTCCCTGCCTGTTTCTGAACTACTTCGGGCAGGGGGCGCTGATCATCGGCGATCCCAAGGCGATCGAGCACCCGTTCTTTCTGATGGCGCCCAAGTGGGCGCTGTATCCGCTGGTGGGACTGACGACCATGGCCACGGTGATCGCCTCGCAGGCGGTGATCAGCGGCGCGTTTTCCCTCACGCGGCAGGCGGTGCAGCTGGGGTACCTGCCGCGGCTGCGCATCGAGCACACGTCGGAGCGGCAGATCGGGCAGATCTACATCCCCTCCATCAACTGGCTGCTGATGCTGGCGTGCATCGGCCTTGTTCTCGGGTTCCGGACGAGCAGCAACCTGGCGGCGGCGTACGGCGTGGCGGTGACCACGGACATGGTGTTCACCACTATCCTGTTCGCCTTCGTGGCGCGCGACAAGTTCGGCTGGAGCATGTGGCGCGTGGTGGCGCTGGCGGCGGCGTTCCTGTTCGTGGACCTGGGCTTCTGGGGCGCCAACCTGGTCAAGATTCCGCACGGCGGCTGGTTTCCGCTGGTGATCGCGGCCGTCTTCTTCACCGCGTTCACCACGTGGAAGAAGGGGCGGCAGATTCTGGCGGACCGCATGCAGCACAACGTGCTCCCCATCGACCTGTTCATGGCCGATCTGAATGAGAGCACGTATGTGCGGGTGCCCGGAACGGCGGTGTACATGTACGGCAACGCGGCCGGCACGCCCCCCGCGCTGCTGCACAACCTGATGCACAACAAGGTGCTGCACGAGCGCGTGGTGCTGCTGACGGTGGAAACGGAGGAGATCCCGGTGGTGGACGCCGGGGACCGGGTGACGGTCAAGGAGATCGGCAACGGCGTGTTCCGGGTGGGGCTGCGCTACGGCTTCAAGGAGGATCCCGACATTCCCCAGGCCCTGGCCCTGGTGAACCGGCCGGACCTGCCGCTGAAGACGATGAGCACCAGCTACTTCCTGGGCCGCGAAACGCTCATCGCCTCGCGCACGCCGGGGATGGCGATCTGGCGAGAAAAGCTGTTTTCGGTGATGTCGCGCAACGCGCGGCCGGCGACCGCCTACTTCGGCCTGCCGCCCAACCGCGTGGTGGAGCTCGGCGCCCAGATCGAGCTGTAGTTCTTCCGGTGGAGCGATGAGCGGCCCCGCGGCACTGTCCGCGGGGCCGCTTTTTCGTCGTCGGTACATGATCCGTCAGCGCCACGGAGAGTTCACCGGCGACCCGAGCTTCCGGTCCGGCGGTTGAAACCGCGCCTCGAAAAACACGAAGCCCGCCTTCGCGGGCTGTGGCTGATATTCCGGTCCGTTCCGAACCGCGATCAGGAACATGCACGGCAGCATGCGGATCGTAACACTTGGGACTTGGGCACTCATCCCGCTTGCAAGCGGAACCGGGTTCCGTTATAATCGGAGTATGGTTCCACTTGTGCCGGCTTTGTTCGTGACGCCGGCAGCACATTCGGGTGAAGACGGAGAACGACCATGCAGGACAAGCCTGTCGCCCTGGTTACCGGGGCCAACAAGGGAATCGGCCTTCAGATCGCCAAGGATCTCGCGGGGCACGGATTCACCGTGCTCGTGGGGTCGCGCCGGCTGGAGCAGGGCGAGGCGGCGGCGGCGAGCGTGGGCGCGGATGCCCGCGCCGTTCAGCTCGACGTGACGAACGCTGACTCGATCGCCGCCGCGGCGGAGCGCATCCGCGGCGAGTTCGGCCGGCTGGACGTGCTGGTAAACAACGCGGGGATCTCGCACGCGGGAGCTCCGGGGCGGTCGCTGGAAGAGATCATCGGGTCGGGGCGCGCCAGCGTGGTGTCCGTGGACGAGGTGCGCTCGGTGTTCGAGACCAACGTGTTCGGCGTGATCGCGGTCACCCAGGCCATGCTCCCGCTTCTGCGCGAGGCGCCCGCCGCGCGCATCGTGAACGTCTCCAGCTCACTCGCGTCGCTGGCGATGAACGCGGATACGGCCAATCCGTACCGCGGGGCCAGCGGCGCCAGCTACGGCCCGTCCAAGACGGCGCTCAACGCGGTCACGCTCGCCTTTGCCATGGAGCTGGAGTCCACGCCCATCAAGGTGAACGCCGTCTGCCCGGGCTACACGTCCACGGAGCTGAACGACTTTCAGGGCACGCGCTCGGTGGAAGAAGCCGCCCGCGAGCCGGTGCGTCTGGCGCTGCTGGGTCCCAACGGACCCACGGGCACGTTTTCCAACGAGGACGGCCCGCTTCCCTGGTGACGGGCCCCGGCCGCGCGTGATGCAGAACCGGCGGCTCGGTCCAGCGCCGTCGATGAGATGATGAAGAGCGGCCCCGCGGCACTTTCCGCGGAGCCGCTCTTTTATCATACTTGATCGTGAAAGGCGCGTTCTCCCTCCGCCGCCCGGCGCGCGGTCCGGAGTTCCGCCGCGCACGCCACCCGTTTCGCCGCCGCTCCGCCGGATGATCCACCGGGGACTGGCGTCCATCGGCCGGGACGATCCGCCGCGCCGGTGCGGCGAACCAGAGTGGCTGAAACCCGCGGCGGCCGCCATCCGTTCTGCACGGGGCGCAAACCTTCTGATGCCGGCGAGCATCCAAGCCGTACGCCCGCGATCAGGCCGGACCGCTCCCCAGCCGCACGGGGGTGGCATCCCGCCGGGCAGGGCTCCGCGCCCGCCCCCGGCGCGTGACCGCACGGCCCTCATCCCTTCAAAACACGACGGTATTTCATGTCTGCATGGCGCCTGCCCGCCGCCTGTATTGCCGCCGCCCTCGCGTGCGCGCCCGCCGCATGGGCGCAGGAGCCGCAGCCGGCGCACTCCGCCGCGCCCACGCCGCAGATGCAGGCTGTGCGCGGCGAGGAGCCCATCAACATCGACGGACGGCTGAACGAGGGCGTGTGGACCACCGCGCAGCCCGCCACGGACTTCCGGCAGCAGGTGCCCAGAGAGGGCCAGCCCGCGTCGGAACGCACCGAAGTCCGCCTGGCCTTCGACGACCAGGCGCTGTACATCGGCGCGCGGATGTACGATTCCACGGGGGCCGCCGGGGTGCGTACGCGTCTGGGCCGCCGCGACCAATCGCTGGAAGGCGACTACCTGCAGCTGATCTTTGACACCTACCACGACCACAACGGGCGCACGGTGCTGCAGGTGAACCCGTCGGGGGTCAAGTACGACGCCGGACAGGCCTCGCCGTACGCCGACCCGTCGTGGGACCCCGTCTACACCGTGGCCACGCGGGTGGACTCCGCGGGGTGGACGGCCGAGTTCCGCATTCCGTTCAGCCAGTTGCGCTACCCCGCGGGGACGGACCAGACGTGGGGCATGCAGGTGTGGCGCTTCATCGAGCGTAAGAACGAGCGGGACATGTGGTCGTTCTGGGGGCAGAACGAGGCGGGCGGGCCCAACCGGTTCGGGCACGTGTCGGGGCTGCGGGCGCCGCGCCACCGCCGCAGCGTGGAACTGCTGCCGTACGTGCTGGCGCGCGGCTCGTTCGTGCAGCCGCTGCAGCCGGGAAGCCCGTTCGAGGACCGCCGCTCCGGCGACGTGCGCGTGGGCGGCGACGTAAAGGCGCTGCTCACCAGCACGCTTACGCTGGACGCCACCATCAACCCCGACTTCGGGCAGGTGGAGGTGGACCCCGCGGTGGTGAACCTGTCGCAGTTCGAGGTCTTCTTTTCCGAGAAGCGGCCCTTTTTCGTGGAAGGAAGCGGGCTGTTCGACTTCGGCGAGTTCAGCTGCCAGTTCTGCAGCAACGTCAGCACCATCCAGCCCTTCTACTCGCGCCGCATCGGGCGGACGCCGCAGGGCTTCGTGACGCAGTCGGCCACCTTCACGCGCTCGCCGGAAAGCAGCAACATCCTGGGCGCGGCCAAGGTCACCGGCCGCCTTCCCGGCGGGCTGCAGGTGGGTGTGCTGGACGCCGTGACGCGGCGCGAGCGCGCGCTGGCCATTTCCCCGGAAGGCGACCGCTTTACGGAAGAGGTGGAGCCGGCCACCAACTACTTCGTGGGCCGGCTGCGCAAGAACATGCGCGGCGGCAACGTGACCATCGGCGCGCTGGGCACGTCGGTGATCCGCGGCTTTGATTCCGAGCCCCTGCGCGGGTTTCTGCCCTCGCGCGCCGAGGCGGTGGGGATGGACTGGAATGTCTACTGGAAGAACCGCACGTACGGCTGGATCGGCAACCTGGTCGTGTCGGAGGCCGGCGGCGACTCGGCGGCCATCCTGCGGCTGCAGAACTCGCCCGCGCGCTACTTTCAGCGGCCGGACCGCGACCCGGGGGCCAACGGCGTGTTTTCTGACCGGCTGGACACCGGCGCCCGCTCGCTGCGCGGTATTGGCGGATACACACGGGTGGCCAAGGACGCCGGGACGTGGCGGTACGAGGCGGCGCTGGACTTCCGCAGCCCGGGGTACGAGACGAACGACCTGGGATACCTGCCGCAGGCGGATTACGTGTGGGGCAACGCCAACCTGCTGCGGGTGTGGAACCGGCCCACGAAACTGTACCGCGACATGGCGGTGATCGTGGGGAGCCAGCAGCAGGTGAACTTCGACAGCGACCTGACCGGGCGCGACTTTCACGCGTACGTGGGCGGCCAGCTGGCCAACTGGTGGGACGTGAGCGCGTTCAGCATCGTCAACACGCAGGCCAGCGACGACCGGCTTACACGCGGCGGCCCCGTGGTGCGCACTCCCGCGAGCCTGCTGATGGCGCTGAACGTGAGCACCGATGCGCGCCGCATGGTGGTGCTGGGCTCGAGCCCGCGGTACAGCACCGACGAGGACGGCGGATGGAACTGGAGCGCGGACCTCAGCATGCGCGTAAAACCCGCCAGCAACGTGCAGTTTTCTCTGGGCCCTGCGTATTCGGCCTCGTACACGACGCAGCAGTACGTGGATGACTTCGCCGACCCCACGGCGGACCACTTCTTTGGCCAGCGCACGGTGTTTTCGGACCTGCACCAGCGCACGCTGTCCATGAACACGCGGCTGAACTGGACGTTCTCGCCCACGCTGACGCTGGAGCTGTTCGCGCAGCCGTTCATCGCCACCGGCGAGTTTGACCGCTTCAAGGAGTTCACCGCCACGCGCACGCTGGACAAGCGGGAGTTCGACGCGCAGCAGATTTCGCCCATCGTGCAGGACGGGCGCCGGGTGGGCTACTCGCTGGACCCGGACCGCACCGAGGCCACGCCGAACTTTGCGTTCGCCAACCCGGACTTCAACTTCCGCAGCCTGCGCGGCAACGCCGTGGTGCGGTGGGAGTACCGCCCGGGCTCCACGCTGTTCTTTGTGTGGCAGCAGCAGCGGTCGGGTGCGCAGGCGTACGGCGACTTCGAGCTTTCGCGCGACGCGAACGCCATCTTTCGCCAGCGCCCGGACAACGTGTTCGTCATCAAGGCCAGCTACTGGATCGGCCGCTGACCAGCACTGCCGAACGCGGGCGCTTCTCCTCGAGGGGCGCCCGCGTTTCTGCGTCCTTGATGGTGTCGCCTCGTGGGCCGTGCTCGTCGCGACGTTGGCTCGGCGGATGGTAGATCCTTCGGTCGCGCGTAACTCGGCGTGAGGGAAAGAGCGGCGCACGCTCCCTCAGGATGACGCCGGAGGCGTCTGGTCGATCACTGACTGAATCTCCGCCCCTGACCGATGGCGTTCCCCTGAGGCGAGCTCGGCCGATGCCGCGGCGTGCGCGGGCGAGGCTCGGCGCAACTTTGGCCGGCCTCTTTGCGTATCCGGGATCATCGCCGCCCGTTGCGCGGTATCAGAGGAACTACGTCGCAGTCTGCGCGGGCACTGGACAGGAGCGAGGACCGGGTGTTTGAGTACGCGGGGGGGCAAAAGAAACCCAGCAGGCGCGGGCAGCTTCAGGCGGCGGCCGCCGCCGGGGTGGCGCACGTGCTGCTGCTCGTGCTCTTCATCTGGCTCAGCCGGGCAACCGCTCTGCTGGCCATCGCGCCTCCGGGCGACGGGCCGGACCTGCGCTTTCCCGACGCGGGCGGCGGCGGTGGCGGCGGGGGAAGCGGCGGCGAAGAACTGGTATCGTACATCGACATCGCGCCTCCGGCCGCGCCCGCCACGCAGGCTCCGCCCGTGGTGGTGCCGGAAGTCGACGCGCTGATTCCGCCCGAGCCCACGCCGCCGCCGGTTCCGACTCCGCCGGTGGAGCAGCCCAAGCCCGAGCAGCCGCGTCCCGCAGCGCCGGCCCCCGCGGCGCCGCGCGCACCCGCTCCCGCCGTGGGCGCGGGGACGGGGGCGGGCACCGGTGGCGGACAGGGCACGGGGCAGGGGCCGGGAGACGGCCCCGGCGTGGGACCGGGCTCCGGCGGCGGATCGGGCGGGGGAAGCGGTGGAGGAATCGGGTCCGGCAACGGGCCGGGCACGGGCGGCGGCAGCCGCATCAAGCTTCCCGAAACGGACCTGCTGCTGATTCCGCCCGACCGCCCGCGCGGTGTGGCCAGCCAGGACGTGGCCATCCGCCTGCTGGTGGACGTGCGCGGGCGGGTAAAGAACGCGCGGCTGGTGACCAGCACGGGAAACCGCGGCTACGACGACCGGGTTCGGCGCTGGGCCAGCGAGCTGGTCTTTCGCCCCGCGGTGAACCTGGATACCAATCGCCCGGTGGAGGCGGAAACGGAAATCACGGTTTCCGTCTGAGGACGTACATCGACGGAAGACAACAGGGCCCGCCGCGGAGCATCGCGGCGGGCCCACTCGTTATCCGTCGTATCCGTCCCGCGGCATCACCTGGTCCATCACCTCGCGGATCGTCTCGCCGCCAAAACCGCGGCGCGCCAGGTAGCCGTGCAGCCGCCGCCGCGCCCGGTCCGGCTCCTCGCCCGCGCGCGGCTTCCACTTTTCCGCCGCGCGCAGGGCCAGTTCGTGGTCGTCCGTTCCTTCGCCTTCCAGCGTTTCGCGAATGGCGTCGCGGGCCGTCTCCGAATCCACCCCCTTGGCCCGCAGCTCGTTCTCCAGCCTGCGCGTGCCCTGGGGGCGCAGGCGCAGGCGGTCGCGGACGAGCATTCCCGCGAATGCCGCGTCGTCCATCATCCCCAGTTCCCGCATGCGCTCCACGACCTCGGCGGCCACCTCCGGCTCGTAGCCCTTCATCCGCAGGCGGCGGGTGAGTTCGGCCACGCTGCGGGGACGCACGGCCAGCAGGTTGAGGGCGGATTCGCGCGCCTGCCATCCCCGGTCCTGGCGCTCCAACTCCTGCAGGCGCGTCTCGGTGATCTCCTCGCCCACGTGCAGGTGCGCGGCGTGGGCGATATCGAGGGCCAGACCCATCCGGAACACGCCATCGATGAACAGGCTGATCCGTTCGGCGGCGTGCTTCTGCGGTTCCAGCTTGGTGATCTTCATCGGTCGTCTGCGGTGCGGCGCGGCCTTGTCGGCGTGGGGACCGGGGGATTATGCTTGCGCCGGCCATCTCCCGAAACCCGTATCGACCGAGAATTTGCCGCTGGACTCCGCTTCCGCCGTCCCCGCGCCCGCCGCGCCCGACGACTTTCGGGCGCTGCGCGACCGCGAGTTTCCGTACATCGCCCGGTCGCCGTACCTGAACGCGGCGTCCATGGGGCCGCTGCCGGAGCGCGCGCGCCGCGCCATCGACGCGTACACGCTGCGCCGCGCCGACATCCACGCGCTGCGCGGCGACGACTTCGAGCCCACGCTGGCCCGCTGCCGCCGTCTGGCCGCCACGCTGGTGGGCGCGGACGCGGACGAGATCGCGCTCCTGCCCAACACCAGCTTCGGGCTGAACCTGGCGGCGCACTGCCTGCCCATGGAGCGCGGCTCGCGCATCGTGGTGAGCGACCGCGAGTTTCCCGCCAACGTGTACCCGTGGATGGCGCTGGAGCGCGCGGCCGGGATCACCGTCACCATTGTTCCCACCGACTCGCAGGGGCACCCGGACGAGTCGCGGCTGATGGAGGAGATCGCGCGCGGCGACGTGCGGATGCTGGCGGTTTCCGCGGTGCAGTTCACAGATGGATGGCGCGCGGACCTGGAAACGCTGGGCCGCGCCTGCCGCCGGCACGACGCATGGTTCGTGGTGGACGGGATCCAGGCGGTGGGCCAGCTGCCGGTGGACGTGCGCGCGGCGGGGATCGACCTGATGGCCATTGGCGCGCAGAAGTGGCTGTGCTCGCCGTTCGGCACGGGATTCACTTACGTGCGGCGGGAACTGATCGAGCGGATGGAGCCCGCGGTGGTGGGGTGGACGTCGCAGACCGCATCGGCGGACCTGGAGCAGGTGCTGGAGTACGGGATGGAGTGGCTGCCGGGGGCGCGCCGCTTTGAGGTATCGACCCAGCCCTTTCAGGACTACGCGGGGATGGCGGAGTCGCTGCAGCTGGTGGTGGAGGCGGACCCCGCGCGCATTCAGGCGCACGTGGCGGCGCTGATCGATCCGCTGGCGGAGTGGCTGCACGGGCGTGGGATTCCCATCACCAGCGACCTGCGGCCGGAGCGCCGGTCGGGGATCTTTTCCTTTCGCCCGTTTGACGTGCGCGGCACGTTCACCGCGCTGAACCGGGCGCGCGTGGGATGCGTGGTTCGCGAGGGCGCCATCCGTCTCGCGCCGCATCTGTACAACCAGCCGGAAGACATGGCCCGCTTGATGGACGTTCTGGACGGATGTCTGCCCCGATGAAAGGCTCTCCCGAGGAACTCAAGACGCTCGTCCACGAGGTGCGCGACGCCCACGCGCCGGACCCGCGCATGGCGGTGTTCGAGGTGGACGTGGAGGTGCACGGCGACCGCGTGGTGTTCGTGGGCTTCACCTCGGAGCCGGCGGCGGCGGAGGAGCTGCACCGCCGGGCCGCGGGGCTCACGCAGTGGACGGAGGTGGCGGACCGGGTGCAGCTCCTTCCGGAAGCCGCCCCGGACGAGCTTGTGCACGCCGTGGTCTCCGCCGCGCTGGCGCCGATGATGGGCGGGCCGCGGATCGCCTCCACGCAGGTGTCTCAGGCGGTCCTCGGCAGCCGCCTTGTCGTTTTCCGCCGCGAGGGGCGGTGGCTGCAGTGCAAGGGCCCGGACGGGTACATCGGGTGGATTCACGCCGGCTACGTGGCGCTGATGGACGAGGCGGGGGCGCGGGCGTGGGAGATGGGCGTGGACGGCGACGTGTGGATTTCGCTGGGTGCCGAGGTGCTGGACGACGACGGCGCCATCATGGCGCGGCTGCCGTGGAACGCGCGCATCACGCGGCTGGGGAGCGGGCTGGCGCGGCTTCCGGACGGGCGCACGGGGCACATCCGCGGCGAGGTGATTCCGCTGGGCGCGCGGCAGCTGGGCTTTCCGACGGATCCCACGGCGATCTGCGAGACGGCGCCGCGATGGCTGGGGGTGCCGTACCTGTGGGGCGGGATCACGATGGGCGGGGTGGACTGCTCCGGCTTTGTGCAGGCGCTGCACCGCATGCACGGGCACACGCTTCCGCGCGATTCGGACCAGCAGAGCCGGGCGGGGGAGTCGGTGGATCCGGGGGAGAACTTCGAGAAGCTGCTGCCGGGTGACCTGCTGTTCTACGCGGAGCAGCCCGGGCGGTGCACGCACGTGACGATGTCGCTGGGCGGATCGGAGATCATCCACTCGTCGTTGGGGAACGCGGGCGTGGGGCGCAACGACATGGCAGGGCGGCGGAGCTACGAGCGGGAACTGCGGCGGATTTTTCTGTGGGCGCGGCGGATTCTGCCGCGGTGAGGGGAAGGGCGCCGGGCGGGTCCGGTGTGGGGTGGGGAGAGTTGGAGAGGGCGGGATTGTCCGGGTGAGCTGGGGCGACTGAAGTCGCGGCAACAACGGCGCAAAGTCCGCCTTCGCGGACTGGGGGGCAGGCTCTGCACGTCGTCGAGGGTTTTGGCGCGTCCGCCATCCAGGAGTTTGGGGGAGGCTTCCCACGTCTTCTAAGGGGTTTCGCCGCGCCCGCCATCCAGGAGCGAATGAATTCGCCGCTGGAAAGGCACGAAGTCCGCCTGCGCGGACTGGGCCGGACGGTTCGGGGTGGGTCGGGGAGCTTGGCGCGTGCGGCATTCAGGAGCGGCATCGGGATGCTGAGCGAGAGGGGCGGACGGTACTGCCGGCCGGCGCTCGCGCTGAGTTCATCCGCGTTTTTCGGGAGGGACACCTTTCGGGGTTCCGGCGGATACATCGCGGCGGTGCGGGCTGCTTGTCATCGACCGAATGCCCAAGAAGCGTGCGGCGGCGCGGATCTGTCCCGCCGCGCGCAGAGTTGACCGACGCACCACCTGCCGCGCGTCAGTTGAGTGACTCCGCTTAGCAAACGGCTGCCCGAGGCCGCGCCGGGGATGGGCGGCCGCCTGGATCCGAACCTCCGGCGCACCGGCCTGTTTCCGCAGGCAGAAGCGCATCCGCAACGCGAAAGGGCGACGGACCATGCAGGTCCATCGCCCGTCATCCACGAAAACCGAACGGTGGAGGCTAGTTCTTGATGAGCAGGTGGACCAGCAGCCACCCCATGGCGATGCCCGCGGCAGTACCCACGGCAATCACCGCGCCCAGGCGGAACCGGCTTTTCCAGGGGGAACGCGCCACGTCTCCTCGTCATTCAACAGGGGTGAAGCCGCGCTCGGCCGGCGGCGCGCCGGCAATTCGCCAGACCCGTGCCGCGCCGGGCGCGGCGGGGCCATGTTGCCGGTCCGCGCCCCTTCGCGCAAGGCCGGCGCCATGATCGCGGGCATTGGAACCGACATGGTTTCCATCACCCGTGTGCGCGAACTGCTGCACCGAAAGGGCGATGCCGCGCTGCGCCGCTTCTTTACCCCGGCGGAAGCCGAGCGCTGCCACGCGTCCAAGTCGCCGGGCGAATCGTTCGCGGCGCGGTTCGCGGCCAAGGAGGCGTTCTTCAAGGCCATGGGCACCGGATGGGGCCTGGGCGGCCGGTGGACGGAGGTGGAGGTGGTGTCGGCCCCGTCGGGCGCGCCCTCGATCCGCCTGAGCGGCCGTGCGGCGGAACTGGCCGCGGAGCGGGGAATCGACCGCATCCATCTTTCCATGACGCACACCGACGACACCGCCGCCGCCTTTGTGGTGCTGGAGTCCGCCGCCGGTTGACAGCGTTCCCGTGCGGCGGCCACTTTGCCGCGCTCGCTCGCACTTCTCCGGACGCGGACACTTTCACGTTGCACACCGCGCTACTCTACGCCCTGGCCGCGGCCGGAGCGAACCTTCTGGGCGGCTTGGTCATCACGGCGCCGTCGGCTACGGGCCGGGCCACGCAGCGCCTGATGATTGCGTTCGGCTCCGGCTTCATGATCGCCACCGCGCTGGTGGGGATGGTTCCACACGCCGTGGAATCCGGCGAGCGCGGCGTGCTGGCGGTGCTGGTGGGCTACCTGCTCGTCCACCTGACGCAGCACGTGCTTACGCCGCACTTCCATTTCGGCGAGGAAACGCACTCCCACGCCATGGTGGACCGCTCGGTTGGCACGGCCGCGCTGCTGGGCCTGCTGCTGCACACCTTCTTTGACGGCGTGGCCATCGCCAGCGGCTTTCAGGTGGGCGAGTGGCTGGGGCTGCTCGTCTTTGTCGCCATCCTGCTGCACAAGATGCCGGAAGGCGTCACCGTTGCGTCCATCATGCTCGCCAGCGGCAACTCGCGCCGGCGGGCGATCGGCGCGGTGCTGCTGCTGGGCGTGTCGACGATGGCGGGGGTGATCCTCACCCAGCACGTGCGCCTGCTGGCCAGCACCGGGCTTGCGCTGAGCGCGGGGGTGACGCTGTACGTGGGCGCCAGCAACCTGGTGCCCGAGGTGCAGAAGAAGCGCGATCTGCCCAGCGCCATCGCGCTCTTCGCGGGCGCGGGCCTGTTCTACGCCACCTATCTGCTGCTTCGGCGGTACGTGCAACCGTGAGCGACCTGTCCCTGTTTGGCGACGCCGATCCCGGCGTTCACCACCGCGACGATCCGCCGCCCCCCGCGGCCCCGTCCGCGCCGCTGGCGGAGCGGATGCGTCCGCGCTCGCTGGACGAGATCGTGGGACAGCCCAAGCTGGCCGGTCCGGAGGGCACGCTGCGCAAGCTGCTGGCGACCGGCCATCTGCCCAATCTGATTCTGCACGGCCCGCCGGGGACGGGAAAAACGACGCTGGCCCGCGTGATCGCCGGGGACAGCGGATACTCGTTCGTCCCGTTCAACGCCGTGAGCGAGGGCGTTCCGCGGCTGCGCGAGGTGGTGAAGGAGGCGGAGTCGCGCCGCCGCGCCGGCCGCCGCACGCTGCTGTTCGTGGACGAAATCCATCGGCTGAACAAAGGCCAGCAGGACTTTCTTCTTCCCGGCATCGAGTCGGGGCTGATGACGCTCGTCGGGGCGACCACGGAGCATCCGGCGTTCGAGATCAACCCCGCCGTGCTGTCGCGCTCGCGCGTGCTGGTGCTGGAGCCGCTTTCGGAGGATGACGTGCGTTCCGTCGTCCGCCGGGCGCTGGCCGACGAGGAGCGTGGGCTGGGCGGCACCGGGCTGACGATCGACGACGAGGCGGAAGACGTGCTGGTGCGCCACACCGGCGGCGACGCGCGGCAGGCGCTCACGGGGTTGGAGATTGCCGCGCGGCTGGCGGGATACGGGGGGCGGATTACGCCGGAGGAGGTTCGCGAGGCGCTGCAGCGGCCCACGGCGCGGTACGACACCTCGCTGATGTACGAGATGCTGTCCGCGTTCCACAAGTCGCTGCGGGCCAGCACGGGCTCCGGCGCGCTGTACTGGGCCATGCGGATGATTCAGTCCGGCGAGGACCCCAAGACGGTGTTCCGCCGCCTGATCGCCGCCGCGTACGAGGACGTGGGACTTGCCGATCCGCAGGCGGGAATCGTGTGCGTGAACGCCATGCTGGCGTACGAGCGGCTGGGGCATCCGGAGGGAATGCTTCCGCTGTACAATGCGATTCTGTACGTGGCCAACGCGCCCAAGAGCAACCGGGCGTACATGGCGGGCGGTGCGGCGTCGCGGGCGGCAAAGGAGCATCCGGACGCACCCATCCCGCTGCATCTGCGCAATCCCACGACGTCGCTGATGAAGGAGTGGGGCTTCGGGGAAGGATACAAGTACGCCCATGACTTCCCCGGCGGATATACGCCCATGCAGACGCTGCCGGACGAGATCGCGGACGAGCGCTTCTACCAGCCCACGGACCGCGGCTTTGAAGCCAAGCTCGCCGCCCGCATCCGCGAACGCGGCGATCCGGGGTGAGCGGCCACGTGCGAAAGGGGAGCCCGCTCGCGCTGCTGCTGCGGCTGGAGGTGCGGCGGCTGTCGGATTCGGTGCGGCATCCGCGGCCGGGCGCGCTGATCGCCATGCTGCTGCCGCTGGCGGTGGGGGTGGCGGCGCTCTGGTTCGGCGCGGACTCGGTGCGCGCCGATCCGCGGGACGGCGACGGCGCGATCGGCCTGGGGCTGCTCGCGGCGTCGCCGGTCGCGTTCTGGGCTTATCCCATCCTTTTCCGTCCCGCGGACGACGCGCTGCTGCGCCGCCTGGGCGTACCGTCCGGCGCGTCCTATGGCCTGCGCGCGCTGCGGCTGCTGGCGCTCACGCTGGCTGTCGTCGCGCTGCTGATGGTTCCGTTCGCCGCCACGGGAACGCTGGGCGTGCTGCCGATCGCCGCCGCGCTCGGTGGCGGGATCAGCGCGTGGGGGTGCGCGCTGTTCGCCCTCTCCGGCGCGGCGGAGCGGATCGCGCGGCCGAACCATCGTCCGGGCGTGAGCGGCGCTTCGATGGGCTTCGACCGGGAACTGGCCAACGCGGGACCGCTGGTGTTCGCGCCGCTGCCGCCGGTGATTCTGGGCGCCTTTTCCGCACGCGTGGTGGCGGGAGACGCGGCGCTCGTGGCCCTCGCCATCGTCACCGCCCTCGCGTGCGGGCTGGCGTGGCTGGGCGCGGGCCGCTTCGCGCGCGCGCTGCCGCGCTTTGGCCCGCAGGCGAACGAGATGTCGTACGCGCCGCCGCCCGCCGCGGGGGACGCGGGGCTGGTGATCGGCCGGGGCCTGGCGCGGGTGCTGCCGGCGCGCGCCGGAGCCGTGCGCGCGCGCGACGCGGCCGTGGTGTCGCGCCGGTTCCGCTGGGCGGGGCGCATCGCGTGGCCCGTGGCCGTCGTGTGCGTGCTGGCGCTGCTGCGCGCGGGGGAACGCGTGGAGGTGCAGGGGTGGGTGGCCGCCGCGGGCGCGCTGGTGCTGGCGATGCAGGGCGTGGCCGTGATCGCGCTGGGCCGGCTGGAACGCGCGGGGGCCCGGTGGATGGACCGCGCCGCCGGCCTGCGCGCGCGCGACCGCCTGGCCGGGCGCTGGGCGGCCGCATTCGGGATGGCGCTTCCGCTGTCCGCTTCCGTGGGAATCGTGTGGGGGATGATCGTGCCTGACAGTTCGGGATGGATGTGGCCCGCCGCCTCGGCCGCCGCGGCCGTGCTGGCCGCGGGTGCGTCCCTGGCCGCCGCCGGCCGATGACGGACATGGCGCCGCTTTCCGTCGACGGACTGCGCAAGGCGTACCGGCGCGGGCCCGTGCTGGGCGACCTGACCTTTGCCCTGCGCGCGGGCGAGGCGGTGGCGCTGCTGGGGGGCAACGGCGCGGGAAAGAGCACGCTGCTGGGCTGCATCACGGGCGACCGGGTGCCGGATCGCGGCGGGGTGCGGCTGTGCGGCCACGATCCGTTTTCGGACCTCGCCGCGGCGGCGCAGTGTATGGGCTTTGTTCCCGAGACGCCGTTTCTGTATCCCGAACTCACCGTGGGCGAGATGCTGCAGTTCGTCGCCGCGGCGCGCGCTATGGACGAGGGCGGCGCCGCGGCGGAGACGGCGCGGCTGCTGGAACTGCTCGGCCTGGCCGGGGCGGAGGGTACGCTGTGCCGCGAGCTTTCGCAGGGGATGGGGCGCAAGACGGCCATCATCGCCGCGCTGCTGCACCGCCCGCGCGCCATTCTGCTGGACGAGGCGCTGAACGGGCTGGACCGCCCATCATCCGCCCGGCTGATCGCGGAACTGGATGCGCGGCGGGCGGAGGGCGCGGCCGTCCTCATCAGCAGCCACGACCTGGAGTTCGTGGGCGAGTGGTGCGGCCGCGGGCTGATGCTGGAGCCGGGCGCGCGGTGGACGATGCTGGAAGGCGAGGCGTGGGAGCAGTGGAAGCGCGCGCCGTCGCTGCGGGCGGGCTGGGGCGACTGAAGTCGCGGCAACAACGGCGCGAAGTCCACCTTCGTGGACTGCGGCGGCGGGATCGGTGCGGTCGGCCGGCATCAACGCGTCGGCCGTCCAGGGGCGAATCAGATCCTCCACGGTTGCGAGGTCCGGCATCCAGGAGCGAATGAATTCGCCGCTGGAAGGGCACAAAGTCCGCTCGCGCGGACCGGCGATGAGTACCGCGGCCGCGCGAATTTCCGTATGTCCACGGACGCGGATGACCCGCGGGGCAGGTCCGGGCGGCGAGGAGTCCGGCGCCTGCGCGGGAATGGGGTGTGCTCCCTCTCCCACATCCGTTCGTGGGAGAGGGTCGTCGCGCGCAGCGCGCGGGGTGAGGGCCGCGGGGTGAGGGCCGGAACCTGCATGGACACGCGCTCGATCCACATGCGATCAAAGCGCTTGCATCAAAACTCTGAGGAGAAGTGCCTGATGATCATCAACCGAAACCAACCCCGCCGCGCGCTGGCCGTTGCCGCGATGCTGCTGCTGGCCCTGTCATCCGCGTGCGCCGGTTTCCGCCAGCCGGAGATCGAACTGGAGAACGTGTCCATCGGCACCCTGGGGCTTACCGGCGGCTCGCTGATGGTGAACCTGCGCGTCACCAACCCCAACCCGGTCGGCGTCCGCGCCGAGGACCTGCGCTATCAGCTTTCCCTGCGCGCGCCGGGCGACACGGCCTCCTCCAGCCGCAACGCCAACTGGATTCCCGTCGCCGACGGCACGTACGACGAGGACGTGACGATCCGCGCGAATGAGACGCGAACCGTGTCGATTCCCGTGGACTTCAGCTACGCCGAACTCGGGCCCGCCTTCCGCTCCGTGCTGCGCTCCGGCCGCCTGGACTACCGGGCGACGGGCACCGTGCGCGTCCGCGCCGCGGGTGCCAGCCGCCAGGTTCCGTTCCGCAAGAACGGCTCGGTCAACGTGCTCGGCGGCCGATGAGCATCGTCCGGCTGCAGGACGCGGGCAAGCAGTACGGGGACCGCTGGATCTTTCGCAACGTATCCTTTGCCGTCGGCGACCGGGAACGCTGGGGAATCGTCGGCCGCAACGGCGTCGGCAAGACGACGCTCTTCAAGGCCATCACCGGCGATGAGGAGACGACAGAGGGCGAGATCTGGCGGCATCCGGGTCTGCGCTTCACCCTTCTGCGCCAGAACCGGGGCGAACGCAGCACGGCGACGGTACACGAGGCGGCGCTGGAGCCCTTTGCCGATCTGGTGGAGATGGAGGCGCAGATCGGCCGCGACCTGGACGCCATGGGCGCCACGGCCGACCCGCACGAGGCCGCCCGGCTGATGCGGACGTACGACCGGCAGGTGGAGGAGTTCCGCCGCCGCGGCGGATACGAGATGCGCTCCCGCGCCGACGCCACGCTGGAAGGCCTCGGCTTTCCGCCGGACACGTGGGACAAGCCGATCAGCGCGCTTTCCGGCGGCGAACTGGGACGGCTGCGGCTGGCGCAGACGCTGCTGGCCCAGCCCGACGTGCTGCTGCTGGACGAACCCACCAACCACCTGGACCTGCGCTCCACCGAGTGGCTGGAGGAGTTCCTGCGCGGCTATCCCGGAACGGTGATGGTGGTTTCCCACGACCGCGTGTTTCTGCAGCGGCTGTGTGACCACATCCTGCACGTGGAGGAACAGACGGCGTACGCCTACACCGGCGGATACGAGTCTTTCCTGGACCAGCGCGAAGCGCGCAGAGAGTTGCAGCGCAAGCAGTTCGAGCAGCAGCAGGCGTACATCAACCGCACCGAAGACTTCATCCGCCGCAACCTGGCGGGGCAGAAGACCAAGCAGGCCAAGAGCCGCCGCACCCTCCTGAGCCGGCTGGAGCGCGTCGCGGGCGTGTCGGAAGAGGATCGGGCGATGGGGCTGCGCTTCGCCAGCGGCGGCCGCAGCGGCGGCGTGGTGATGAAGGTGGACGGCGTGCAGTGCGCCTACGGCCCGCGCGTGCTCTTCGCCCCCTTTTCCGCCGAAGTCGCGCGTAGCGAGCGGATCGTGATCGTGGGCCCCAACGGCTGCGGAAAGTCCACGCTGATGCGCGTGCTGGCGGGCGTGACCCAGGGCGCGCGCGGGTCCGTGACGATGGGGACGGGGGTGCGGACGGCGTACTATCGCCAGGACTTCACGCACCTGAACCCGGATCACAAGATCCGCGAAGAGGTGGGCGCCGCGGCGCCTGGGATGACCATCACGGAGCTGCGCAGCCATCTGGGCCGCTTCCTCTTTTCCGGCGAGGACGCCGAGGCGCGCGTGGGCGACTTGTCCGGCGGCGAGCAGGCGCGCGTAGCGCTCGCCCGCATCACGCTGGAAAAAGCCAACCTGCTGCTGCTGGACGAGCCCACCAACCACCTGGACATCGAAAGCCGCGAGGTGCTCGAGGAAGCGCTCGAGAACTACGACGGTACGGTGATCCTCATCAGCCACGACCGCGCCATGCTTTCCGCCATGTCCACGCGCGTGTGGGCGTATGAGGACGGGCGCTTCGTGGATTTCAGCGGCAGCTACGACGAATACATCGAGTGGAGCGCCCGCCGCCGCGCGGAACAGGCCTCCACCGCCGCGAGCGCACGCGCCGCGGAGCCGCGCAACTCCTCGGCGCCCGCCGCGGGCGGAAGCACGGACCGGCCCGCCATCAGCAAGAACGAGCTTCGCCGCCGCGAGCGCGAGTTCGCCGAGTTGGAGAAACGGATCGCCTCGCTGGAAACGCGCATCGGCGAAACCGAGACATCCCTCGCCGATCCAGCGCTTTACGGCGCGGGTACCGACCCCGCGCGCGCCCAGGCCCTGGCCGCCGAGCGCGACCGGCTCACGGGCGAACTGGCGGATGCCTATACCCTGTGGGAGCGCGTCGGCGAGGAGCTTTCTGGCGTGTCCGTGGCGTAAAAAGATACAATATGGACAACTCGAGGTCGACCGATTAGCTTCCGTTCGTCACCTGAACGGAGGCTGCCATGAGTGTATCTGCTGCCAATGCCCGGCTGGGCACCGCCACCCCGGCGGAGCCGCGTCTGGAACACGCAATCGACCTTTTCCAAGCTGGCCGCGTGTCCCAGGGAAAGGCCGCTGAAATCGCGGGCCTTCCCCGCCGACATTTCTCGGAGATCCTTGCCGCGCGGGGAAGCCGATGAGCCTCATCATTCCCGACGACCTGCTGAGCGCCGCCAAGCTCTCGGAGCAGGCCATGGCTGTGGAGGTCGCGATCCTGCTTTACCAGCAGAATCGCGTTTCGCTGGGCAAGGCTGCGCGCTTTGCCAAGCTGGACAGGTGCGCTCTCCAGCAGATCATGGCGTTGCGCGGCGTGCCGATCAACTACGATGTGCACGAGTTCGAGGCAGATCTGGCAACCCTTCGCGAGTTGAGGAAGCAGTGGCCGTCGTCTGCGACGCTTCACCGCTGATCGCCCTTGCTTCCGTTGGCCATCTGCACCTCCTCCGCGAACTGTTCGACGAAGTTCATGTTCCTCCCTCTGTATGGGACGAGGTTGTTCGCGGCGAAACTCACGGTGTGCAGTCTCTGACGTCGGAGCATTGGATTCGGGTCACGGAGGCACCTGACGACTCTCAGTTGCTGGTGCTGCGGAACGAGATGAATCCCGGGGAGGCGGAAGCGATTGCGCTGGCGATCTGGCTTGCCGCCGACCTGATCCTGCTGGATGAGATCAGGGCGCGAAAGCTAGCCATCTATTTGGGATTCCGTGTCATGGGTGTGCTGGGAATTCTCGGGGAAGCCAAAACCATGGGGCTGATTCCCGCGATCCGTCCTTTGCTGGACCGAATGCTTGCGCTGGTTCTCTTCCGGCTGAAGGCGGGTCTGTACGAGCGGACGCTTCGCGCTTGCGGAGAGTGGGAGTGAGGAGGAGGGTCCGGCGTGGCGCGACCGTGGTGCGGTTCGGTATCTTGCCGCCCTTCTCCCTGACCTGAACCGGCGTGGCGGGTGTGCTCACGCCGGCGTTCCCGTTTGTGTGTGGCGTAATGCGTGTTCGTGCGCTGGTTGCTGTTGCCGTGATCGTTCCCGCCGCCGCGCGGGCGCAGGAGCCGGCGGTTCCGCTGGATACCGTGCAGGTGACCGCCGCCTCGCGCGCGGCCGCGGAACTCGTCACCGCCACGCGCGGCACGGAGGTCATCACCGCCGCGCAGATCCGCACCCTTCCGGCGCGCACCGTGGCCGAGGTGCTGGAGTGGGCAATGGGCGTGGACGTGACACCGCGCTCCCCCGCGCTGGCCGACATCGCCATCCGCGGCGGCTCGTTCGAGCAGGTGCTGGTGATGGTGGACGGCGTGCGCGCGAGCGACGCGCAGACCGGCCACTTCGACATGAACCTGGCCGTTCCGCTGGACCAGATCGAGCGGATCGAGATCGTGCGCGGTCCGTCATCCGCGCTGTACGGAGCGGACGCGGTGGGCGGCGTGATTCACATCGTCACGCGGCGGGAGGGTGGCGGCGTGCGGGCCCGCACGGAAGCGGGAACGTGGGATACGCGCACCGCCGCGCTTTCCTGGGCGGGAACCGCGGGCCGCGTGCGCGCCGACGTGGGCGGCGAGTACGCGCGCTCCGACGGGCACCGGTCCGGGACGGACTACGAGATGGGGAGCGGCCGCGCCGCCCTGAGCGCGCCCGTGGGGAAGTGGACGATCCGGGCCGACGGCGCGCACGCCGCGCGGGACTTCGGCGCGGAAGGTTTTTACGGCGCGTTCCCGTCCTTCGAGCGGACGCGGACCACGACGGCGAGCCTGGGAATGCGCCGCGCGCCGGAGGTCGTGTTCGCCATCGAACCGACGGTGAGCTTCCGCCGGCACGGCGACGACTATCTGCTGCGCCGCAATGAGCCGGAGGGGTACCGGAACCAGCACACCAACTTGCGCTGGGGCGGTGAACTGATGGGCCGCTGGCGCGCGCCCGCCGGGGTGCGCTTGGCGGGCGGAGGCGAGTGGTACTCGGACGAGTTGCGGAGCGCACGGCTGGGCGACCGCGCGGAACAGCACGCGGCCGGGCTGGTGGAGGCCGCGCTGGGGCAGGTAGGGCGCGTGGCGGCGACGGCCGGCGCGCGCGCGGACTGGCATGAGCGCTACGGCTCGGTATGGTCGCCGTCCGCCGCGCTGGCGTGGTGGCCGGCGCATGGCATCCGGGTGCGGGCCTCGGCGGGACGGGCGTTCCGCGCGCCGACGTGGACGGAGCGGTACTACCAGGATCCCGCGAACATCGGCAGCCCGGACCTGAAGCCGGAGCAGTCGTGGAGCGCGGAGGTGGGGGCGAACGCCTTTGTGGCCCGGGGCCTGCGCTTTGGCGCGGCGGCCTTCGTGCGGCAGGCGGACCAGCTGATCGACTGGGCCAAGCCGGCCTCATCTCCGGACGAGCCCTGGCGCACCCGCAACGTGCAGGACGCGCGTTTCCGCGGCGTCGAAGCCGAGGCGGCGTGGGACGGTCCGCTGGACGTGGTGTGGAGCGCGACCGGAAGCTGGCTCTCGTTCAGCACCGGCGCGGCGGAGGGATTCGTCTCCAAGTCCGCGCTGCGGCCCATCGTGGAGAACGTGTCGGTCGGCGCTCGCCGCGTCTTTGCGGACCGGCTGACCCTGTCAGTGCTCGGCCGCCACGCCCGCCGTACCGGGGAAGATGCGTATCTGCGGCTGGATGCGCGCGCCGCGTACCGCATCCGCGGCGTTCGCCTCTACGCGGACCTGCAGAACGCGGCGGACGAGCAGTACGCCGACATCACGCGCCTGTCCGCGCCAGGGCGCGCCCTGTTCGTGGGTCTGGAGTGGTCCAGCGGCCGGTAGCCGGCTTCGTTTCTGGTGATCCCAGGATGGACGATGGATTTCAACATCGAACTGGACCGTGAGGTGAACGGCCGCTGGATCGCGGAGATCCACTCGATTCCTGGCGTTCTGGTGTATGACCGAGATCCAGACGACGCGATCGCGAACGCGCGGGCACTCGCCCTGCACATCCGCGCCGGCAGGATCGAACGCGGCCGGAGCGGGGTGCTGAACCCGCTGCACGTCACCATCCATTGACGAAGACAGCGTCTTTGTCGCGGATGTTCCTGAACTCCCGGGTTGCACAGCCCATGGCGAGTCCCAGGAAGATGCACTCGCGAATTCCAAAGACGCGGCCGCTCTCTGGGTAGAGCGCGCGCGCGAACTGGGACGAGCTGTTCCTGAGCCGAAGGGCCGCAGACGGATATACGCCTGATCGGCAGACCTCATTGCTGGAGCAAGAGCCATCGTCACGCGAGACTTGATCGAACTGGCCGCGCCGCGGGAAAAGGCGATCCTGGTGGGCGCCCCCGCCAAGTCGCAGGCGGCCGCAGTCACCGAAGAGCACCTGGAGGAGCTCGGCCGTCTGGCCGACACCGCCGGCGTAGACGTGCTGGACACCTTTGTCCAGCGCCTGGATTCGCCGCACCCCCGCCTGTACATCGGCGAGGGAAAGGCCGAGGAGCTGAAGCAGCAGGTGGATGAGCAGGGCGCCACGCTCATCATCATGGACGACGAGTTGTCGCCGCGGCAGGGGCGCAACCTGGAGCAGCTGATCGGCACGCGCATCATGGACCGCGCCGAGCTGATCCTGGACATCTTCGCCACGCGCGCCCGCACCAGCGAAGCGCGCGCACAGGTGGAACTCGCGCAGCTTCAGTACCTGCGGCCGCGCCTGACCCGCATGTGGGCGCACCTTTCCCGCGTGCGCGGCGGCGTGGGCATGCGCGGCCCCGGCGAAACGCAGCTGGAAACGGACCGCCGGCTCATCGACCACCGCATCGCCAAGCTCAAGGAAGACCTGGAGCGGGTGGCGCGCACGCGGGCCACGCAGCGCAAGGGACGTACGGGGCAGATGCGGGCCGCGCTCGTCGGCTATACCAACGCCGGCAAGTCGTCCATCCTGCGCGCGCTGTCGGGAACCGAGGTGTTCGTGGAGGACCGGCTGTTCGCCACGCTGGATCCCACCACGCGCACCATCGAGGTGGGTGAAGAAGGCGCCGAGGTGCTGCTGACCGACACGGTGGGCTTCATCCGCAAGCTCCCCCACCACCTGGTCGCATCGTTCCGCGCCACGCTGGAAGAGGCGGGCGAGGCCGACGTGCTGCTGCACGTGATCGACTCCTCGCATCCGCAGTGGGAGGAACAGAAGGAGGTCGTGGAAGACGTGCTGCGCGACCTGGGACTGGGCGAGCACCCCACGGTGCTGGTGTTCAACAAGATCGACCGGCTGTCGCCCGAGGGCGTGCAGGCGCTGCGCGACCGCAGCTACGGCGACACGCCCGCGCTCTTCGTTTCCGCCGTGGAAGAGGGCCAGCTGCAGCCCGCGCGCGAGCTTCTGCACGCGGAACTGCGCAAGATCCGCCCGGAGGTCCGGCTTACGCTCTCGTCCGCGCAGGGGGCGCTGGTTTCGGAGATCTATCGCGAAGGCGAAGTGCTGGAGCGGACGGACCACGGCACCGAAGTGCATCTGCGCGCGCGGCTTTCCCCGGCGGCGCTGGGCCGGCTGCGCGGGCGCGGCGTCAAGATCTACGGCTGGGGCTGATTCGCGTTGGCTCCTGAACGTGCCCTGGGCCGGATCGGGCATCTGTGGATCATCGGCTCCGGGCGCACGGGGCTGTCGCTGGGCCTCCTTCTTCACCGCAACGCGGCGGTGGAGCGGCTGACCATCACCGGGCGCCGGCCCGCCGCGCCCGCGCACCCGCTCTTTCCGGCGGACGCGGAGTACCGGCGCTCGCTGGACGCGGTGCCGGATGCGGTGGACGGGATCGTGATCGCGGTGCCGGACGGCGCCATCCGCGAAGTGGCGGACCGGATCGCGGCCCTCCCGGTGCTCGCTTCCACCCCCGTGCTGCACACCAGCGGCAGCCGGTCCACGGACGTCCTGGGCGGGCTGGCCGAACGCGGGCATCCCGTGGGGTCGGCGCACCCGCTGGCCGCCATCGCCGATCCGGTGTCCGGCGCGGAACGGCTGCGCGGTGTGGCGTGGGGGATCGAGGGGACCGGGGCCGCGCGCACGCTGGCGGAAGCCGTCGTCCACGCGTGCGAGGGGCGGATGCTGGCCATCGCCCCCGGCGGCAAGCCGGTGTACCACGCAGCGGCCGTGTTCGCCAGCAACTACGCGGTCGCGTTGCTCGCGGTGGCCGAGCGGCTGATGGATGCCGCGGGGGTGGCGGGGGATGAGGCCCGCACCGCGCTGGCGGGGCTCGCGCGCGGCGCGGTGGAGAACGTGGCGCGTTCCGGCCCCGTTGCCGCGCTGACCGGGCCCGTTGCGCGCGGCGACGTGGAAACGGTGGCACTGCACCTGGAACGGTTGTCGGAGGCGGAGCGCCCGTTATATTGCTCGCTCGGCCGCGAGGCCCTGCACCTGGCTCGCCAGACGGGGCTGGATTCCGCGGCGGCGGCACGGCTCGCGGATCTGCTGGGGGAGGCGGAGTGAGGCTTTACGTCAACATCGACCATGTCGCCACGGTGCGGCAGGCGCGCGGCACCGACGAGCCGGACCCGGTTCGCGCGGCCGTGCTGGCGGAACTGGGCGGCGCGGACGGCATCACCGTGCACCTGCGCGAGGATCGCCGCCACATTCAGGACCGCGACGTTCACCTGCTGATGCAGACCGCGCGGACGGTGGTGAACCTGGAACTCGCCGCCGCTTCGGACGTGCTCGCGCTGGCGGAAAAGTGGAGGCCGCACCAGGCCACGCTGGTCCCCGAGCGGCGCGAAGAAGTGACGACCGAGGGCGGTCTTACGCTCAAGGGCGACGATACGCGCACGTGGCTGAGCGCGGCCGTGCGCCGGCTTCGCGACGCGGGCATTCGCACGTCGCTGTTCATCGACCCGGACCCGGAGGCGGTGCGTGCGTCGCGCGACCTGGGCGCCGACGCCATCGAACTGCACACCGGCGAGTACGCCAACACGCGCGGCGAAGAGCGGCGCGAGCAGCTTGCCCGGCTGGCGCGCGCCGCCGCGCTGGGACGCGCGCTGGGGCTGGGCGTGCACGCGGGGCACGGGCTTACGTACGAGAACGTCGCGCCGCTGGCCGCGGTTCCCGAGATCGAAGAACTGAACATCGGCCACTCCATCGTGAGCCGCGCCGTTTTCACCGGCCTGGAGCGCGCCGTGGCCGACATGGCCCGCATTCTCCGCCACGCCCGCCGCTGACCTCCGCACACCCATCCATGTCGCAACCCCTCCGCGAGTACTTCGGGCTGGAAGCCGCCGAGTTTCTGGACCAGATGGACGGTCTGCTCGCGGGCGAGCAGCGGCCCGATCTCATGCGCTTCTTTCGCCTGGCGCGGGGGGTGCGCGGAAGCGCGCAGCTCGCGGGCGCAGACGCCATTGCCGAGGTGGCGGAGCGGCTGGAGGATGCGACCCGGGCGCTGCGGGATGGCGTTCTCGCCTGGAGCCCCGAGGTGCGCGACCGTGCGCGGGCGACGGCGGCGGACCTGCGTTCGTTCGTGGAGCGGCACGGGGCGGGGTGGAGCGCGGACGACGACCTGCGCGCCCGTGCCGCCGCGGACCGGTGGAGCGACGTGCGCGGCGGCCGCCGCCGCAACGATTCGCCGGGCGGGGCGGACGAGCTGTTCCCGTTCGTGCAGCGGGAACTGGCGGGGGTGGTGGCGGAGATGGACCGGGTCCTCGCCGAACTGACGGCGCAGCCCGCCGTGCGCGAGCCGCTGCGGATCGTGCTGCGGCGGATGCGGCCGGTGCGTGGGGTGGCGGGAATGGACGTGCTCGCTCCCGTGCTGGAGGTGCTGGAAGGGATCGAGGACGCCGCCCACGAGATCCTGGGCCGTGCGTCGCCGGTGCTGCCGGTGGAACTGTCGCTGCTTTCCGCCGCGCGCGAGGCGCTGCGCGACGCGGGCGCCGTGCTGGCCACCGGCTCCGCACCGGGGGAATCGGCGCAGCTGGTGGCGTTCCGCGAACTGCGCGACCAGGCGGACCAGGCCGCGGGGGCCGAGGGCGCCTCCGAGGTCATCCCGGTCAGCCGCCTGTTTCTGGACGGCGGGACGCGGAACCTGGTGTCGTCGCCGCTGGCGCCGATGCCGGCGGAGGACGGGACGGTGACGCCGGAGGTGGAGCAGTTCCTCCGCATTGAAGGAACCGGATTTCTGGACCGCGCCGAGGCTTCGCTGGCCAGCCTTCCCGCGCGCCCGCGCCGCTTTGCGCGCACCGCGCGCGAGGTGGCGGAACTGGCCGCGTCCGTGCGCGAACTGGCCAGCACCTATTCGGTCGCGGGGATGGCGGCCTCCGCGGAACTCGCGGCTACGCGGCTGAGCGCGGCCGCTTCGCCGGACGAGGCCCGCGACGCGCTGCGTGCGCTGCGGGTCGCGCTTTCCGGCGCGGCGCCGGTGCCGGAAGTGGAGGCGGCGACCTCCATCAGCCTGGCGCCTCCGGAGCCCGGGCCCGTCGCGCCGGAAGCGTCGTCGCTGGACGCGGAGGACGGGGTGGTGCCGATCGAAACCATTCTTTACGCGCCGGACGCGGCACTCCGCGAGGCCTTGGCGCTCCGTGGGCTGATCCAGGACCTGGCCGGCGCCGCGCCGGGGACGCCGCTGGGGGATGCACTGGACGAACTGTTCGGGCTGGTGCAGGTGGCGGCGGGCGCTTCATGACGGGGAACGGCGGATGAAGGGACATCTGAAGACGGTCGCCGGCATCGCGGCGACCGTTTTTTTCCTCTGGCTGGCGCTGCGCGGCGTGGAGTGGGCGGACGTGTTCGCCAACGTGCGCGCCGCCAACCTGCCGCTGCTGGCCGCGGCCGTCGTGCTGTCGGCGCTGGGGATGCACGTCCGCGCGCTGCGGTGGAAGCCGCTGCTGGAGCCGGTGGCGCCCGGGGTGGCGTGGCGGCCGCGGATCGCCGGCGTGTGCATCGGCTTTGGCGCCAACAACGTCTTTCCCGCCCGGCTGGGCGAGTTCGCGCGGACGTGGGTGCTCGCCCGGCAGACCGGAATTCCGCTTACCGCCGCCTTCGCGTCGCTGGTGATGGAGCGCGCGCTGGACGGCATCGTCATCATCGCGTTTCTGCTGGGGTCCATGTCGCTGCCGGGCTTTCCCGCGCTGACGACCGTAGGCAACGTGGACATCCAGGGCCCCGTGCGCTTCGTGGCCGCGGTGACGGCGGTGATGCTGGCCGGGCTGCTGTGGATGACCTTTGCGCCCGCTCCCGCGGTGCGGCTGGCGGAAAAGGTGGTACGCATCCTCCCCGCCGGGGTGCGGCGGCCGGTGCTGGATGCTCTGCACGCGTTCCTCAGCGGGCTGGACGTGCTGCGGTCGCCCAGGCTGCTGGCCATCTCCGTGGCGTGGGCGGTGGGGCAGTGGGCGTTTCTGGCCGTCTCATTCCTGCTCGCTTTTCGCGCGTTCGGCATCACCGAGCCGGGGTACCTGGGCGCGATCTTTCTGCAGTCCTGTATCGCGCTGGCGGTGGCCATCCCCGCGGCGCCGGGGTTCTTTGGGCTGTTCGAGGCGGCAAGCGTGTGGGGGCTGGGGCTGTGGGGGGTGGACCGTACGCGCGCCGTGTCGTTCGCCATCGGATTTCACCTGGGCGGATGGTTCGCGGTCACCGGGCTGGGCGCCTTCTACGCCCTGCGGTTGAACGTGCGACTGCGGGACCTGCGCGGGAGCGACACGCGCGTGGAGGAAGCGGTCGAAAGCGGCGAGGCGGTGGCGGGGCGTGCGGGACGTGTCTGATTCCGTCTCGGTGGATGCGCCGGCCAAGGTGAACCTGTTTCTGCACGTGCTGGCGCGCGAAGCGTCCGGCTACCACGGGCTGGAGACGCTGTTCTGCGCGCTTTCCCTCGCGGATGCCGTCACCGTGCGGCGCGGCGGGACGGGGGTGCGGCTGCGGGTGGACGGCGGGGTGGATACCGGGCCAGCGGAGCGCAACCTGGCCGTGCGTGCGGCGGAGGCGTTTCACGCGCGGATCGGCGCGCCCGCGGCGGTGGAGATCGAACTGGTGAAGCGGATTCCGGCGCAGGCGGGCATGGGCGGCGGCTCGTCGGACGCAGCCGCGACCCTGCGGGCGCTGAACGCGCTGCACGGCGAACCGCTGGATCGCGCGGCCTTGCTGCAGCTTGCGATTGAACTGGGGAGCGACGTTCCGTTCTTTCTCTGCGGCTCGCCCCTGGCGCTGGCGTGGAGCCGGGGCGAGCGGCTGATGGCCCTTTCCCCGCTTCCCGCCCGTCCCGTGCTGGTTGCGCATCCCGGCGTCGCCATGCCCACGCCCGAAGCCTTTCGCGCCATCGCCGAGCGGCGGGGCGGGGGGTACACGCCGCGGGCGCGCGCGCTGCCGGCAGACGGGCTGTCGTCATGGGAGGCGGTCGCAGCGGTGGCGGAGAACGATTTTCAGCCGGTGGTGGAGGAGCGTATTCCGTTCGTGGGGCTGGCGGTGGCGGCGATGCGGCGTTCCGGCGCGCGGATCGCGATGATGGCGGGAAGCGGTTCTTCGGTCTTTGGCGTCTTTGATTCGGAGGACGAGCGCGACGACGCGGGCGAGCGGATCCGCGGGCTGCGGATGAAGACGTGGGCCGCGCAGACGATGGAAGCGGAGCCGGTGGCGCGGGTTGACCCCGGTGCCGCGTCCGGATAGTTTTTTGCCAGCGCCAATGTGGTGGTGCCCCTTGGTGTAATGGCAGCACAGGAGTCTTTGGAACTTCTAGTGGAGGTTCGAATCCTCCAGGGGCAACTGGCCCCGGACCGCGGCGAAAGCCCCGGCCGGGGCTTTTTTGCGTCCTGCACCGTCGGCGCGGGCCGTGTCGTCGTTCACCTTCCCGTCCGGATGACACCACGAGGCGGACCCGTCATCCGCCACTTTCTCCGGTTTCGTGTCTACTTTATCCACCTGATGGCGGTGTTGTGGCGGAACCGGTATTCGCTCTTTCCGCCATCCTGTGAACGATCTAGGATTGCGCATCGAACAGCTCCTCTGGCGCCGTTGCCGGAACAGTACCGGTTGTTTTCGGCCACGGGCCGGATCGCCTCAACACCGGAATTCTGGATGTACGGCGCCCTGGGAGATCATAGGGGTTTCTTCATGCGACAGGGACAGGCGATGACGAGAAAAGTGGGGGCTCACCGGCGGATCGTGGCCGCGTTTCTGCTGGTTCTGAGCTGCGCGCGCTGTGCGGACAACTCCGTGCTCGGGCCCGTGGCCGCCACCGGGGACGCGGCTCCGGCGGCGGTGCGGAATACGCAGGTGAACGGGTCCGCGGTGCCGTATTCCTGCCTTCTGGGATGGAAGAGCCAAAACGGGGCTTTCCAATTCAGACAGATTGAGATAAAGTTTCCTGCGTCGGATCTGCGGTCTGGAGGCGCGCGGCGCGCGTACCTGTACCGGGGCGGCGCGGGGGGAGAGCTGGTGCAGACGGCCGCGTGCGCCATTCCCGCCACGGACCGTGCCGCGCGGCGGATGGACCGCATGTTCAGCGCGCGCCGCGACGCGGAGAGCTACAGCACCCTCTCGTGTCCGGAAGAGGGATGCCCGCTGGCACCGGTAACGGCGACGGCATGCATGGGCGGTGTCGGCATCTATCCCAACTGCGGCACGCCCGTGGACGTGGACTACGCCTACAACTGCTTCTACGACGGAAACTGTCCGGGCGGAGGAGGAGGCGGCGGGAGCGGCGGGGGTGGAGGAGGCGGCGGGCCGGCCCCGCAGCAGGCGGGGCCGCTGCTCTGGGCGGCGTGCATCGTCACCATCGTGGGCGCGGAACTGAGCGTTACGCAGGTCGCCGACCTGTTTTCCACCTGGTACTACGCGGAGCGGGACGTGACTTCCGCGCAACGCATCATGGACGCGATGGCCGCCAACCCGGAGAGCGTAACCGCCGAGATGTTCGCCATCTACCAGCTGCGGCTGGACATGGCCATTCAGCGCCGCGAAGACGCGCGCGCCGCGATGTCGTCGGCCACCACCATCAGCGGGTGGGCGCTGGCCGGCGCGGCGCTGGCGTGCAGCGCGGCCGTCTTTGCGCCGACCGCGTAGGCCGTGCGGTCCGATGGGCCGCGCTTTTCATGACCGGAGAACTTTCATGATGCACACACGGCAGATTCCCGACACGGCCGGCGGGCAGGCGTTCCGGCGGATCCTTCTGGTGCTGGGCGTGGCCTCCATCGTGGGGATCGCCAACAGCGCGCACGCGGTGTTCTGGGTGGCGCTTACGGCGGGAATCGGGGGGACGGGCTCGCCGGTGGGCACCGCGCGAAAAGTCTTGCTGCTGGCGGGATGGGGATTGATCGGGTGGGCGGCGTACCACGGCGTGCGCAACAACCGCGTTCCCCCCACGTGGCTGATTCTGATGATCCCGGCGCTGGTGTGGATCCAGCTTCTTCTCCCCACGCTGCTGCCGGGGCGCTGACCGCGCCATCCGCCATCGACATGACCCCTGATCCGGGCGGATCAGGGGTCTCTGCGTTCTTGCCGTCCCGGCGGAGTTGACCGGCCGCTGGCGGGAAGCGGATGGGCGGTCAGGGGTGCTTCGCCTGCTCCCTGGCCTTGCCGGACGGCGTGTCGCGCGGGTCCACGGGCTCCGTCGCCTTGAAGCGCGCACCGCTCTCCGGCCGGATGCCGCCACCGCGGGTGACGGCCCACGTCTGCGTGAACTCCGCGCCGACGAGCAGGATCATGGCGGAGTAGTAGATCCACACCAGTACCAGCGCCAGCGAGCCCGCCGCGCCGAACGCCTCGCCCGGGTTGCTGCGGCCCAGGTAGAAGCCCAGCACGAACTTGCCTACCAGGAAGAGCAGCGACGTCACCACCGCGCCCACCCACACATCCCGCCACGCGATGCGCGCGTCGGGGAGCACCTTGAACATGGCGGCGAACAGCGCCGTGATCACCACGAAGGAGATCGCCAGGTTCACGGCGTAGAGCACCGGCTCTGGAACGCCGGGAAAGAATCCGCCCAGCGCCCCACCCATTGCCGACAGCGCCGCGCTGATTCCCAGCGAGACAAGGAGCAGAAAGGCGATCCCCAGAATCATTCCGAGCGAGAGCAGGCGCTTGAAGATGAAGTTTCTGATTCCGCCCTGGTTGGGGTCCGGCTCCACCTCCCACGCGGCGTTCAGCGCGCTCTGCAGCTGAATGAAGGCACCCGTCGCGCCGAACAGAATGGCGCCCACGCCCAGCACCGCCTTGATCCCGCGCCCGCCTGGCCGTTCCGCCTGGTTGATGATGGCGGCGATTTCGTCCGCGCCCGCGGAGCCCATCAGCATCCCGATCTGCTCGTGGATGGCGGCCTGCACCTGCTGCGGATCGAACACCGTGCCTGCGATCAGCAGCAGCAGAATCATCAGCGGGGGCAGCGAGAACACGGTGTAGTACGAGAGCGCCGCCGCCATGCGCGGGCACTCGTCCTTCATGAACTCCTGAAAGGTGGTCTTGAGCAGGTCCAGCGTTCCCTTGGTTTTCATCCCGTTTCGCGATGCGGTGGGGTGGTGCCTGGGCATGCCGGGCAACGCAAGCGGGGTTCCATCCGCGGGCCAGCACCGGGGATGGCGGATTGGGATGCGGCGCGGCGGTCCCGTCGTCCAGCGGGGTCGTCCGACGGGGCGAATCCCGCCTTTCCGGACATGGGGAGCACTCGATGGATGGCCGTCCGCGGGCTCTCGCTCGGCGTCCGGGCCGCTGGATGGGAGGGATGGATGACAGGCGAACGTTGGTTTGTTGACAGGTGCCTGTCATTTGCCTAGAATGCGGGGATGAGCGAGCACACCGAGAACGGAGCGGCGTTCACCGCGCTGGTGCTGGAGGTATTCCGCGTCAACCGGCTGCTGCAGGACGCGGGCGACCAGCTGTCGGCGCCGGCGGGGCTGAGCACCGCGCGGTGGCAGGTTCTGGGCGTGGTGGAGCACGGCCCCATCCCGGTCGCCGACGTGGCGCGGGCGATGGGGCTCACGCGGCAGAGCGTGCGCGAAACGGCGGCGCTGCTGGAGGCGGAGGGCTTTGTGGAGTTCGTGGAGAACCCGCGCCACCGCCGCGCCCGCCTGATGCGCATCACCCACCTGGGGCTGGCGGCCATGGAACGGCTCGCCGCCGGGCAGGCCGCGTGGGCCAACCGTCTGGCGGAGGCTCTGCCGCTGGAGGCGCTTCGCGCCACCGTGCGCACGATGGGCCGCATCCGCGAATCGCTGGAACCGGACTCGCCGCTGGCGGAATCCGGGTCGTGACGCTCCGGTCCGGGTACCGCCGGACCCCACTCGCGCCGGACGCGACCCCATGGTCTTCTACAGTCTCTTTCCTCATCCATCGAGGTACCGAATGCCGATTCAGGACACGACCGCGAGCGTTATCACCCCCGAACAGCTGCTGGAGCACTGGCAGGGGCACCGCCGGGTCACGCGGCGCGCCATCGAGGCGTTCTCCGATGTACAGCTGCGCAACTTTTCGCTCGGCGGAATGCGGCCGTTCGGCGAGATGGCGATGGAAGTCATCAGCATGGCCGTGCCGTGTCTGCGCGGCCTGGTGAACGGTGACTGGACCATGGGGACGCGCGACGTGCCGCCTACCAAGTCCGAACTGCTGGCGCTGTGGGACGAGGCGACGGAGGAGATCAACACGCTCTGGGCCCAGGTTCCGGCCCAGAAGTGGCAGGAAAACGTGATGGCGTTCGGGCAGTACGCGGGCCCGGCGTTTCAGACCATCCTGTACGTGATCGACAACGAGATCCACCACCGCGGGCAGGGCTTCGTGTACCTGCGCGCGCTGGGGATCGAGCCGCCCGCGTTCTACGATCGCTCCTGAGCGAGCTTCCGGGTGAGGGCCAGCGGACAACCGCCTGCGGGCCTTCGCCTTTTACGCCGTCGGCGTCATCGTGATCGCGTTTCCCGCTGGGGACCGACAAAGACGCCCGGAGGCGGACGCAACTCCATCGGCGTGATCTTGAGGAGGCGCCGGATGCACCTGCCGCCGCCCTGTCCTTTGGCGCCGACGAAGGATCGGCTGTCCGCGAGAACGGGCGTGCGTTGCGCGATGTTGGCTCCGCGGAAGGTGAGACGCAGATTCGGGCGATTCATCGATCCGGATTGCGCCATCGGCGAGATGAGCCCCGGACCGGCAGCGCGGTTCGGGGCTCGTCTCGTCATCCATCATCAACCCACTCTTCCGGCCAGCGTCAGGCCGCGCGGTTCAGGCGGAGCGTAAAGGTGCTGCCCACGCCGGGCGTACTTTCCGCCACCAGATCGCCACCCATCCCGCGCGCCAGGTCGCGGCTGATGGCCAGCCCCAGCCCGGTTCCTTCGTACGCGCGCGTGAGCTGGGCATCCACCTGTACGAACGGCTGAAACACGCGCTCCAGCTGGTCTTGGGCAATGCCGCGCCCGGTATCGCCCACGCGCACCAGCACCTGGCCGCCGTCCGCCACGCACTCCAGCGTCACCTTGCCCCCCGGCTCGGTGAACTTGACCGCGTTGCTCAGCATGTTGAGCACGATCTGCTGCACCTTGGCGGAATCCGCGTGCGCGTTCACCGATGGACTAGCCGGCACGTGGCGGAAATCGAGTTGTCGGGCCAGCACCTGCGGCGCGGTGAGCGCCTCGCATCCCGCCAGAACCTCGGCCATCGCCACCGCGCCCAGATCGTACTGCACCGCCCCTGCATCCACCTTGGCGTAGTTGAGCACCTCGTTGATGAGCCCCAGCAGGTGCCGCTGGCTGCGCTGAATGCGCTCCAGGTAATCGACCTGTTCCGGAGTCACGGCCCCCTGCACGCCGATCTGCAGCAGCTCCGCGTATCCGCCGATGGCGTTGAGCGGGGTGCGCAGTTCGTGGCTCATCACCGCCAGGAACTCGCTCTTGGAGCGGTTGGCCGCCTCGGCCTCGCCGCGGGCGCGCCGCTCGCCCTCCACGTCGGTGTTGCTGCCCACCCAGCCGGTGACGGTGCCCGAGTCATCAAATTCCGCCAGCGCGCGGGCCAGGTGCCAGCGGTACTCCCCCTTGGCGTCGCGCAGGCGGAACTCGGCCTCGTACGGCGTTCCCGTCGCCAGCGAGCGTGACCAGCGGCTGAGCGCCACGTCCAGGTCGTCGGGGTGCACGTACGCGCCCCATCCCACCCCCAGCAGTTCCTCCGCGGAAGCGCCGAAGTAGATGGCGGTGCGCTCGCTTACGAAGTCCAGCGCCCCGTCCGGCCGCGCGGTCCACACCTGCACGGGTACGGCCTCCGAGAGCGTGCGGTAGCGCTCTTCGCTGATGGCGAGCGCGCCGCGCGCCATCTCGCTTACCGCCAGCAGCCGCTCACGCTCCGCCGTCGCCCGCATGCGCAGGGTGATGTCGCGCCAGAAGACGGCGACGCCGCGGTCGGTGGGGTACGCGTCGACCTCCACCACCAGTTCCAGCCGCCCGTCGCTGTAGTCGTGGATGAAGTGCGCCTCCTTCTTTTCCGACACGGCCGCGCGGTAGTGCCGCTCGAAGCCGGTGCCGATGGCGCCGGGAAACATCTCCCAGAAGACGCGGCCCAGCAGTTCCGCGCGCGGAAGCGCGCTCCCTCGCTCCATGGCCCCGTTCACCGCGACGATGCGGAACGCGGAGTCCAGCTCGAAGTGCGCGTCCGCCATGGATTCCAGGATGCTCACCGTGCGGCGGCGCGCCTCTTCCGCTTCTTCGGTGCGCTCCTCCAGCTGCGCGGCGGTGGCCTGCAGCTCCGCCGACTGCATCTCCAGCTCCGCCGCCTGGTCCTGCAGCTGCGCGTTGGCCCACTGCAGCGACGCGCTTTCGCGGGAGAGCTCCCGGTATGCCTGCTCCGCGCCTCGGCGTGCCCGGTCGGCTTCCTCGCTTTCGCCGCGGAGCCGGGCGTGGTCGGCAGCGATCTGCTCCTCCTTCGTCACATCCACCACGCGGTGGATCAGGTGCGTGACGCGGCCGGTGGCGGGGTCGGTGAGGGGCGTGTTGAGCGGGCTCCACACGCGCTCCTCCCAGCTGCCGTCCGGACGGCGGATGGCGTACGGCTGCCGCGCCATGGCGTCCGGCGCGCCGGAAGACAGGGCGCGCTCCAGCGAGGCCCGCAGGTTCCGCTCTCCCGTGGCGTTCGGATCGCCGGGCCGATCGGGGAACGCCTCGAAGATGCCGCGGCCCGTGATGTCTTCGCGCCGGGTCACGGTGGCGTGCAGGTACGCATCGCTTGCCGCCACGATGGTGAACCTCGGCGCATCCGCGCGGACCACCAGGAACAGCCCGGGCAGCGCGTGGAACAGGGCGCGGAAGTCCGGCCCCTCTCCGGCGGTGTTCGCGTCGTTCAAAGGGCGGTCCGGCGTACTGCGTTGCATTTTGGTGAGTTCCGGTTCGGTTGAACGCGCGCGCGTCGGGCGCCGCTCCCTGGCGCGTGAGTTTCTGGACGGCGGAACCCGGCCGTCCAGACGAGTCGTGATGGAAGCTGTGTCCAACGCAAGACACGTGCGTCGCACCGGGCTTTGTGACGTTTCGCGTACAATGCGCCGTACGGTTGCCGGTCGTGGACGAGGGTGAGCCGGGGCGCGGGCGCGGTGGAGTGCGGCTTGCGGAAGGCGGGCGGTGAGGCGCGCTCCCGCGCCAATTCGTACTCAGACGGTGGACGATTCCCGTGGTCAACTACTTCAAACCAGCCGTTTCGGACGAGGCCTGGAAGGAAGCGATGCAGGAGCCGGCCTCGGCGGCGGAGCCTGAGGCGCAGCAGGCGGATGTGAACGCGCTGCTGGACGGCCGCTGCATGGCCATCACCCTGAACCTGGCGGACGGCGAGCACGCCCGCATTCCGCCGGAGTGCTACCACGCGGCGGCGGCGTTTGCGCTGTTCGGGCAGCCGTTCGGGTTCACCTGGGCAGACGTGGACCTGCTGGAGCGCCGCGCCCAGCGCATCGGGCTGCAGGCGGACGAGGAGGGAAAGCGGGGCGGGGAGCCGGGCGACGTGCTGGTGGAGCAGCTTCGGCAGGAGTCGCGGCAGATGCTGAGCATGTCTCGCCGCATCGCCGCGCTGCTTCCGCCACGCGAGATGATCCGCGGAACCGGCGCGCCGGCCGTGGCAGGAACGTCGTCGTCGGCGGGATGAGGCGCGGGTTGGGCTGAAGGTTCCGGGCGTTCTCGACCACATCCGCGCGGCCGCCTGTCCAGGAGCGAATGAATTCGCCGCTGGAAAGGCACGAAGTCCGCCTGCGCGGACTGTGGCTGAAAGTGTCGCGTGGGTCCCCCGCGTTCGGGCGTTGCGGCGGGTTGGATCATCCGTCGGATGAAGAGCGGATCATCCAGCGGATGAAAAGACAAACGGGGCGCGGCGAAGATCGCCGCGCCCCGTTTGTCATCCACCGAAACCGCGCGTCAGTTGGCGGGCGGACGGCCGAAAGCGATGCGCACCGGTGCATCCGCGGCGACATAGGACATCACCGCCATCGCCGCGACGGAGCGGGCGATGTCCACCGGGTCCAGCTTGTCGGGCGTGTCGGCGGAGGTGTGGTGATACCAGAAGTACTTCTCCTGCTCCACCATCAGCCCCATGCCCGGCACGCCCTGCTGCATGATGGGCCCGATGTCCGCGCCGCCGCCGCCCAGCTCCACGCTGTCCGCGCCGATGGACCGCAGCAGCGCCGCGATCTGCCGCACCTGCGCCACCGCCGGCTCCGTCGCCGTCACGCTGAAGCCCTTGGGCGCGAACACCCCCTCGTCCGATTCAATCGCAAGAATGTGGTTGGGCAGCTCCGCGCGGTGGGCGTCGCGGTACGCCGTTCCGCCGCGCGTTCCGTTTTCCTCATTAGTCCACAGCACCACGCGCACGGTGCGGCGCGGACGCATCCCCAGGCGCTTCATCACCCGGAGCGCCTCCCAGGCCGCCACGCAGCCGCCCGCGTCGTCCATCGCCCCGGGCGCCACGTCCCACGAGTCGATGTGGCCGCCCATCACCACGACCTCGTTGGGTAGCTCGCTCCCGCGGATTTCGGCGACCACGTTGCGCGAGGGCACGTCCGCCAGCGTCTGCGCGCCCATCCGCAGCCGCACGCGGGGCCGCTCCCCGCGGTCGATGAGGCGGTGGATGAGCATGGCATCTTCCATCGACAGCGCCGCGGCGGGGATTTTGGCGATGGAGTCGTTGTAGCGCATGCCGCCCGTGTGCGGCGACTGCATGCCGAACGGCCCCAGCGAGCGGATCAGGCTGGCGACGGCGCCCACGCGCGCGGCCTCGATGGCACCGCGGCCGCGGTACGGCTGCGTCTGGCCGTAAGTGGTGAAGGGAACGTCGAAGAGGACGATCTTGCCCCTCGCCTCGGACGCGCGGCGCGTCAGTTCGTCAAAGCTGCCGACGACCATCACCTCGGCCTCCACGCCCTCCGCCGCCGTGCCGACGCTGCCGCCGAGCCCCAGCATGTGCAACTCCATGGACCGCGGAGAGGTGAGCGTGGCGGATTCCTGGCCGCGCACCCAGCGCGGCACCATCACCGGCTCGGTGTGCACGTTTTCCAGCCCGTCCTCGCGCATGCGGGCGACCACCCAGTCGATGGCCTGCTCCAGTTCCGGCGTGCCGCTGAACCGCGGCCCGAAGCGGTCCACCAGTTCCGCCATGCGGTTCCACGCGGTGCTGTCGCGGGTGGCGCCGCGGATGAGGCTGTCGGCGCGCGCCTGGTAGCGCGTGGTGAGCGATTCTCCCTGCGCGGCGAGCGGCGCGGCGCAGATCACGCCGGCCGCCAGGGCCAGGTACAACGGTCGGTTCCGCATGGGTGCGATGGAGGCGGGTGGAGTGGATGACCGGGAGTGGATGGGAAAGATGCGCCGGGGGATGGAGGGCGAGCAAGCGCTACGGGCTTCAGGGCGGCCCCACCCTTCCCCCGCGAGAGCGAATGAATCCGCCGCTCCAACAGCGGGAACCCCCGACACGACGCCCACAGGCGCCGTTCGGGGCTTCAACTGCATTGCGGGATACTCGACCAAACGCTCCGCCGCAGCCGGCGGAGGCGGACATCGTATCTTTTGAGACGCGAATTCGATCGTCGAGCGAAAGTCGCGGACGCGCACCGGAGCCTGCCACGGGGGTGAGGTCTCCCCCTCTCCCGCTTGCGGGAGAGGGGGCCGGGGGGAGAGGGGTGCCCGCGGCCGGGACAAACTGTCCGGAGCACGCCAAACCCGCAGTTCTCCCCTCTCCGTGCGGCAGTTTGCACGGGGAGGGGCCTCCCGGAAACATCCGTCTCCATCCACGGTATCAGCGAAACCTGTCCGCAAGCATTGCCGCGCGGCGGAATGCCAATATTTTAGCATCGTCCCGGCGCGCCCTGTTCCCGGCCCGCGCGGCGCGTTATCGTGACCGGATTCGACCAACCCTATCTGAAGGGCAGAATGATGAAACGCATCGTCCTGCTGCTGAGCCTTGTCGCGGCGCCGGCGGCGGCGCAGCAGGTCAGCATCCCGCACACCACCTTTACGCTCCCCAACGGGCTGCAGGTGATTGTGGCGGAGGACCACTCGACGCCCGTGGCGTCGGTGAACGTGTGGTACCACGTGGGCTCCGGCTACGAAAAGCCGGGCCGCACCGGCTTTGCCCACCTCTTCGAGCACATCATGTTCGAAGGATCGAAGAACGTCCCCGAGGGCGACTTTGACAACCTGCTGGAAGCGGCCGGCGCCCGGAACAACGGCAGCACCAACACCGACCGCACCAACTACTACGAAGTCATGCCGTCCAACGCCGTGGAACTGGCGCTGTGGCTGGAGGCCGACCGCATGGGCGGCCTGCTGGACGCCATGAGCCCGTCCAAGCTGCAGGGACAGCGCGGCGTGGTGCAGAACGAGCGCCGCCAGAGCTACGAGAACCAGCCCTACGGCATGCTGTGGGAAACGGCCTCCACGCTGCTGTACCCGGCCGGCCACCCGTACTCGTGGACCACCATCGGCTCCATGGCCGACCTGGACTCGGCCCGCGTGGACGACGTCAACGAGTTCTTTCGCCGCTACTACGCGCCCAACAACGCGTCCATCTCCATCGTGGGCGACGTGAACACCGACCAGGTGCGGCAGTGGGTAACGCGCTACTTCTCGTGGATTCCGCGCAACGCCGACGTGGAGCGCCCGCAGATCGCGCTTCCGCAGCTGGCCGCCACCACGTACACGACGCGCGAAGACCGGGTCACGCTCCCCGAGCTGACCATGATCTGGCGTAGCGACAAGCGCTTTTCGGGCGATGAGGCCGCGCTCAACACGCTGGCCTCGGTGCTGACGCAGGGCAAGAGCGCCCGCCTGTACAAGCGCCTGGTGTACGACGAGCAGATCGCCGCCTTCACCTCGGCGTGGAACGATGCGTCGCTGCTGTCGGGCGACTTCTGGGTGCGCGTGCGGGCCCGTCCCGACGTGGACCTGGACCGCATCGAGGCCGCCGTCAACGAGGAAGTGGCCCGCATTGCCCAGACGCCGCCCTCGCAGGAGGAGCTTGACCGCGTGGTGAACACCATGGTCACCGGCTTCGTGGGAGCGCTGGAAACGGTGGAAGGCAAGGCCGACCGCCTGAACGAGTACCTGTACTACGCCGCCGACCCGGACCACGCCGAAGAGGACCTGGCCCGCTACCGCGCGCTGACCCCCGCCGACGTGCAACGGGCGGCCCAGCGGTACCTGGCCGGACGCAACCACGTGGTGATCAGCTTCGTGCCCACCGGCAAGACGGCGCTCGCCGCCCAGGAGAACCAGTAATGAAGAGGACTCTCGCGACGATCGCGGCGGGCGCCGCCCTGTCGGCCTGCGCCCCGGCCGCCCAGGAGCCGGAGACCGCGCCGGCCCCGTCGCCCGCGCAGCAGCAGCCCGCGGCTCCGGCGGCCGCGGCGTTTCCGACCACGGCGCCGTCCACCTCGGCCGCGCCGCGCATCGACCTGCCGGACGCGGTGCGCCGCACGCTGCCCAACGGCCTCAAGGTCGTGTACATCCAGCAGCGCGAACTGCCCGTCGTAAGCGCCCTGATGCTCACCCGCGGTGCGGGCACCGGCGACGAGCCGGCCAACGCGTCGGGGCTGGCCTCGTTCACGGCCAGCATGCTGGACGAGGGCGCGGGCGGAAAGAACTCGCTGCAGCTGGCCGACGCGCTGGACCTGCTGGGCGCGTCGCTCACCACCAGCGCCGGGGTGGACGCCGCGCAGGCCAACCTGTACGTGCTCAAGCAGAACTTTCCCGCGGCGCTGCGGCTGATGGCCGACGTGGTGACGCGCCCGGACTTTCCGCAGCGCGAGGTTGACCGGCTTCGCCAGGAGCGCCTGACGCAGCTGGCGCGCGCCCGCGACGAGGCGACGACCATCGCCAACTACGCGTTCAGCAGCCTGGTGTACGGCGAGCAGCATCCGTACGGGCGCTATCCCACGCAGGCCACCACGGAGCGGCTGAACCGCGCGGCGGTGGCGGCGTTCCACGCGCGCGGCTACCGGCCGGAAAACAGCACGCTGATCCTGGTGGGCGACGTGGATCCGGCGCAGATGGAGCCGCTGGTGGAGCAGGCGTTCGGCTCGTGGCGCGCCACGGGCACGGGCCCGTCGCTCACGGCCACGCCGGCCACCCCGGCGGCGTTGAACCGCACCACGGTGTACCTGGTCGACAAGCCGGGCGCGGCGCAGTCGGAAATCCGCATCGGGCACCCGGGTGTGGCGCGCAACACGCCGGACTACTACGCGCTGCTGGTGATGAACACGCTTCTGGGCGCGTCGTTCACCAGCCGGCTGAACACCAACCTGCGCGAGACGCACGGCTGGGCGTACGGGGCCAGCAGCGGCTACCAGATGCTGCGCGGCGCCGGTCCGTTCACCGCCCGCGCGGGCGTGCAGACCAATGCGACGGACAGCTCGGTGGTGGAGTTCTTCAAGGAGCTCAACCGCATCCGCACGGAAGACGTCACCGAGGCGGAGCTGGACAAGGCGCGCCGCTACGTGGCGCTGCGCCTGCCGGACCAGCTGGAAACCACCTCCGACATCGCCGCGCAATACGGCAACCTGGAAACGTACGGCATCGACCCGTCGTTCCTGGAAACGTACGTGGAGCGGACGATGGCGGTGACCGCGGCGGACCTGCGCCGCGTGGCCAACCAGTACGTGCGCCCCGGGCAGTCGGTGGTGGTCGTGGTGGGTGACCGCAGCAAGGTGGAGGCGGGTCTCCGCGCCGCCAACGTGGGCACCGTGGTGGTGCGCGACGTGTCCGAGTTCGTGAAGTAGTCTTTTCCGGACGCTGGATGGATGAACGGAGGCCGGCTCCCCGCGCGGGAGCCGGCCTTTGTCGTTCCGGGCGATTTTCACGGCGGCCCCCACCCGGGCCGGCACCACCGGCCCACCCTCCCCCAAAACGGACTGGGGGAGGGTTGGAGCGGGCGGAGAGTTTGGTGCGGGAAGCGGAGTCGCGCGTGGCGGCGGATACCGGGAGCGAATGAATCCGCCGCTCAAACAGCGGGAACCCCCGACACCGGCCGCTGGCGCGTCCGGTTCGGGGCTTCAACTGCATCGCGGGGATGAATAAGGTCCGCCGCCACAGTCCGCGCAGGCGGACTTCGTGTTTTTCGAGGCGCGGTTTCAACCGCCGGCACAATGGCCGCCGGCCCGAGCGCCAGCCGGCATCCACGCTGAGGTCTCCCCCTCTCCCGCTTGCGGGAGAGGGGGCCGTGGGGAGAGGGGTGCCCGCCGCCGCGCCGGGCTCTCCGGAACACACGGATCCGCGGTTCTCCCCTCTCCGTGCGCAGTTTGCACGGGGAGGGGCCGGGGGAGGGGCCTCCCCGCCGGACGCGCGGAATCCCGAGATGCACGTCCGACCTCTCCTTGGACTCGTCAAACCGGCCGTAATCCCGCGTAGCAGCACGTCTTTTCACCCCCGCACTTTCGGCGCGTGTGCGCGCAGGGTATCTTCCCGGCTCGCAATCCGTCTCCACGCAACCCCGTCAGGACATGCCGGAAGCGTTCGCGAGTGGTGGCCCCATGCTGCTGGCCGGCACGGCCAACCGCCCGCTTGCCGAAGAAATCGCCGCGCACCTGCGCGTGCCGCTGGGCGAGGTGACCATCAAGCGTTTCGCCGACGGCGAAATCTTTGTGCGCATCGATGAAAATGTCCGCGGCCGCGACATCTTCATCATCCAGAGCACCACCGCGCCGGCCGACAGCATTCTGGAACTGCTGCTGCTGACCGACGCCGTCAAGCGCGCCTCGGCCGCGCGGGTCACGGCGGTCATGCCGTACTTCGGCTACGCGCGCCAGGACCGCAAGGACCAGCCGCGCGTGGCCATCGGCGCCAAGCTGATCGCCAACATGATCGTCAGCGCCGGCGCGGACCGCATCCTGTCGGTGGACTTTCACCAGCACCAGATCCAGGGCTTCTTCGACAAGCCGGTGGATCACCTGTACGCCGCGCCCGTCTTTACCCGGTACTTCCGGCAGAAGGGGCTCAGCAACCTGGTGGTGGTGTCGCCCGACGTGGGCTCGGCCAAGATGGCGCGCGGCTTCGCCAAGCGGCTGGACGCCACCATGGGCATCATCGACAAGCGCCGCCCGGCCGCCAACGTGGCCGAGGTCATGAACGTGATCGGCGAAGTGGAGGGCAAGGACTGCCTGCTCAGCGACGACATGATCGACACGGCCGGAACCATGGCCGAAGCGGCACGCGCATTGAAGGACCGCGGCGCGCGCGACATCTACGCCTGCGCCAGCCACGCCCTGCTTTCCGGGCCGGCGGTGGAGCGCCTGACCAGCGCCCCGTTCAAGGAGATCGTGGTCACCAACACGGTGCATGTGCCCGAGGAAAAGCGCTTCGCCAACCTGACCGTGCTGTCCGTGGCGGATCTGGTGGGCGATGCCATCCGCTACACGCACAGCAACGAGTCGGTCAGCAGCCTGTTCGAGTAAACACGACGCCTCGCGTGTTCCGGCCACACGGGTCCGGAAGCGCGCCGCGCACGTCTGAAGGAGTATCAACATGGCCAGTCCCAAGACCCTCAAGGCCGTCGCCCGCGACGCCAGCGGCAAGGGCGTCGCCCGCAAGCTGCGCCAGCAGGGCCGCGTGCCCGCCGTCGTCTACGGCCACGGCGACAAGCCGCTCGGCATTTCGGTCGACGGCCACGAGCTGGAGCTGCTCATGGCGGCCAGCGGCGTGAACGCCATCGTCCGCCTGGAGCTTGACGGCCAGGCCACGCAGGACGTGCTGCTGCGCGAAGTGCAGATGCACCCGTACCGCCCGGAAGTCCTTCACCTGGACTTCTTCCACGTTCACGCCGGCGAGCGCGTGCACGTCCGCGTGCCCGTGTCGCTCACCGGCATCCCCACCGGCGTGCGCGAAGGCGGCGGCGTGATGGACCAGGTGCTGTACGACCTGGACATGGAAGTGATGCCGGACCGCATTCCGGACGTGCTGGAGCTGGACGTGTCCGGCCTGGCCGTGGGCGAGTCCATCCGCGTGAGCGACGTGGCCACCGGCGATTACAAGATCCTGCAGGATGGCGATCTGCCCATCGTGTCGGTGATCGCGCCGCGCACGGCCGAGCCGACCGCGGCGGAAGCCGAAGCGGCCGCCGAGGCGTGATCTCGGTTCCGTGCTGGAGCGGGTGCGCGCGTGGCTCGCGGGTGATCATGGAGGCGATGTGGCCGGCGCCAAGGTGATCGTGGGGCTGGGAAACCCCGGCCGCGAGTACGAGAACACCCGCCACAACGCGGGATGGTGGCTTCTGGACGCCCTGGCCCAGCGCTGGGGCGTCCCCAAGTTCCGGGCGGAAAAGACGCAGGCCAACGCCACCACGCGCGTGGAGCCGCACCAGGTTCGCCTCATCAAGCCGCTGACGTACATGAACCGCAGCGGCGGCGTGCTGGTGGGCCTCAAGCGCATGGGGGCGCTGGATCTGTCGAAGGACCTTCTGGTTCTGGTGGATGACATCGCGCTGGAGCCCGGCCGCGTGCGGTTTCGCGCGACGGGGAGCGCGGGCGGGCACAACGGGCTCAAGTCCATCGAGCAGGCGCTGGGTTCCCGCGATTATCCGCGTCTGCGGATCGGCGTGGGGGCCAAGCCGGAGGGGCGCGACCTGGCGGACTGGGTGCTGTCTCCGTTGCCCAAACCCGACCGCAAGCTGATCGACGAGCGATTGCCGGAGTTGTGCGACGCCGTCGAAGTCTGGATGCGCGACGGCGTGGAAGCCGCGATGGACCGATACAACCGCTGAACCGCGCCGGAGCCTGCGGGTCCAAGATCCCTGAAGATAAGTAGCTCCATCCACGCACTTCATCTGATCGGCAATGGCCCAGAATCCGGCTAATAGTGGCGAATCCAGCGATTACGACGCTTTCGTTTTAAAAGATCTCTTCCCTGACGCGGAGAGTATCTTCTCTTTCGAGCCGCGTCCCTTGCTGGTAATCGCGCCGGAGTCGCTCATTGTACTGGACACAAATGTGCTTCTCCTCCCTTACAACACTGGCAAGAATAGCCTCGCCGAGATCGCTTCAACCTACCGGCGCTACGTTGTAGAGAAGCGCTTGATGGTACCTGGGCAGGTCGCACGAGAATTTGCTAAGAACCGTTCCGATAAGCTCAAGGATCTATTTCAACAGATCTCTCGGAAGCGGGATGTGGATTTGAAATCGCAGTCCTACCCATTGCTCGAGTCCTTAGACCAGTATCAAGCTGTGAAGGCGGCGGAGGCTGCGCTTGCTAAACAGCTTACCGAGTACCGGAGCAGCGTCGACCAATTGCTGAAGGTCATCCGGAACTGGAATTGGAACGACCCGGTTAGCGCTCTGTATCGAGAGCTATTCTCTGCCGGAGTGGTATTCGATCCTGAGTTGGACAGAGAAGAGTTGCGCAAAGATTTGGCGCATCGTCAAGCTCATCGGATCCCGCCCGGTTTCAAAGATTCCAACAAACCTGACGGGGGTGTTGGTGACTTGATCATTTGGCACACGATCCTGGCTGCTGCGAAAGCACGTGGGTTGGACGTGATCTTTGTTTCTAACGATGTGAAGAACGACTGGTGGTATCAAAGCGAGAAACAGCAACTCTATCCCCGCTTTGAACTCGTTGAGGAGTTCCGGCGGATCTCCGGGGGGAAAACGCTTCACGTAGTTCGTTTTTCAGAGTTTCTGGAACTCGTCGGCGCACAACCCGAGGTGGTGAATGAGGTGCGCGTGAGCGAGGCCCAACATCCGGAAATTACGGTAGGGCGGGCAAGCTCGACATATCCGCTGATGCGGCGATGGCTCGAAACTTTGTACCCCGACCGGGATGTTGAGTATACATTCTTTCCCGACTTGACGGTCAAAACTGAGGTTGGGTGGATGGGAGTAGAGACTCGCTTCATGCTTGACGCAAGCGCAGCCGAAGCTACCATCAATCATCTTCTAAGTGTGTCCCGGGGGCTTAGGAGTGACGAGGGCTACCTTGCCGTTGATGTGGTGCTTATAGCGCCCGATTCGCGAGTAGCCAATGCGATTACCAAAGTGGCAGCGCAGATGGGTGGTACCTCGCCAGGTAATGGTTTGGTTGTAGGTTACCTCCGAGGTGATGGGGAGTTTGTTCCCATTTCATCGGTCGACGCGCACGTTTGGTAGACTGGTGGCATCAGCGGCAACGTGGACCTCAACTGGTTCGCGGGGACGCGCGCGGAGCTGGGCGGGCTGTGATCCGCCGTGCGCGTTGACGAACGGCGGCCGGGCGGGTAGTTTTGCGCAGGCCGGTTCCCCGTGGCGGGGTGCCGGCTTCTTCGTTTTGCCGATGATCCTTCGGGTGATTTCCATATGCTGAAGCTCGGAATCGTGGGGCTGCCCAACGTGGGCAAGTCCACGCTGTTCAACGCGCTCACCTCCGCGGGCGCCGACGCCGCCAACTACCCGTTCTGCACCGTTGAGCCGAACGTGGGGATGGTGGAAGTCCCCGATCCCCGCGTGGACCTGCTCGCGGAAAAGGTGCAGCCGCAGCGCGTTCAGCGCGCGACGGTGCAGTTCGTCGACATCGCCGGGCTGGTGGAAGGCGCGTCGGAGGGCGAGGGGCTGGGCAACCAGTTCCTGGCCAACATCCGCGACACCGACGCTGTGGTGCACGTGGTCCGCTGCTTTGACGACGACGACGTGGTGCACGTGATGGGCGGCGTGGACCCGGCCCGCGACCGCGAGATCATCAACCTGGAACTGGCGCTCTCCGACCTGGGCGTGGTGGAGAAGCGGCTGGAAAAGGCCAAGAAGTCCGCCCGCGGCAACGACCGCGACGCGCTGGCCGAACTGGGCCTGCTGGAGCGGCTGAACACGGCGCTGGGTGAGGGTAAGCCGGCCCGCGTGGTGGAGGCCAACGACGAGGAGCAGAAGATCCTGCGCTCGTACAACCTGCTCACCAGCAAGCCGGTGCTGTACCTGGCCAATGTGGCCGAATCGGACCTGCCGGAGGGCGACAACGCCCACGTGCGCGCCCTGCGCGCCGCGGTGGAATCCAGCGGTGAGCGCGCCGACATCGTCCCCATCAGCAGCAAGATCGAAAGCGAACTGGCCGAGCTTCCCGCGGAGGAGCGCACCGAGTTCCTGTCGTCGCTGGGGCTGACGGAACCGGGGCTGCACACGCTGATCCGCGCCGGCTACAAGCTGCTGGGCCTGCAGGTGTACTTCACTGCGGGCGAAAAGGAAGTCCGCGCGTGGGAAATCCCGGTCGGTGCCAAGGGCCCCGAGGCTGCCGGCGTCATCCACTCGGACTTTGAGCGCGGCTTCATCCGTGCGGAGACGGTGGGCTGGGAAGACTTCGTAAAGACCGGCAGCGTCAAGGCGGCCAAGGAACAGGGGCTGATGCGCTCCGAAGGCAAGGAGTACGTCGTCAAGGACGGTGACATCCTCCTGTTCCGCTTCAACGTCTGATCGGCTCGCTGGGCAGAGTCAACTGTCAGTACATGGTGAGAGCCCGCTTCCGTCACCGGTCCAGCGGGCTCTTTCTTGTCGATCAATCCCGGACTGGATTGCGTGCTGAATCCGGACTCCGGAAGAATGCTCCTCGTACCTTCCCCGGCTCACTGGTTCTCTGCTTAACGTCCGCCGGGAACCTTGTCCATAGCTATCCGAATGCGGATGGTGTCAGTCCTGCTCCTCCGAGCCGGCGAGTTCCGGTTCGGGGAGTTCCTCCCCGAACCTTCCGTCGATCGCGTCGCTGAAGTTCATCATGGCGCGCCTGAGGTGGTCTCCAGCATCACGTTGCCCTTGGCGAGCGTTGAAAATCTCTCGCACGAGCGCCCGCTGTATCTGAGGATCTTCGGGAAATACGATTTCCAGCGACTCAAAGTCCTCTTTCTGGGTACGGCGCCTGTTGCTGTGCCCCGTCGTGATGGCCCGGAACGCCCGCTGGTAGTATCGGCTGCGAAGAAGGCACCAGAGAAAACCCGGATCCAACCTCTTATCAGTAACTTCGTAGATGGGGAATTCCTTGGTGACGAGTGCTTCGTCGAATTCAGGAGGCACCACTGAGATGCATCCTTTCCACAAGTCGATTGAGGAGAACACGACGTCCCCTTCTCGCGCAGCATACCAGGTGGACGATCCTTCCGCGAAGTACATACCCAGCCATTCGGGAGGGTTCTTTCCTTTGCCTGCCTCTCGCGGTCGAATCTCGCCGGTTTGCGAGATCGTCATGACCTGAACGCGCTCCTCCGGGTTGTCTTCCGGCGAAACGACGGTTTCTCGCCTGCGCATTACGTCCCGCAAAGGGGAGCGATGCCAGCCTTCTGGAGTTACCCCGCGCTCTTCTCGCTTGAACAAGAAGTACTTCGGGTCCAGCCGGCGGCTTGGGTGAGCGCTCCACATTTCCGCCGCATTGATCGCCATGCAGTCCGGAGAAGTCCGGCCGGGATAGGTCCCAGGATTCTGGCGGAACCTTCTATACTCGCCCAGGATGGTATCTGGTTGCGCGTCGTCTAAGCGCCCGCCAGAACTGCCCTTGTAAAGGTCGTTGCGGTTGCTCGGTGATCCTGTCGTGGTGTACCCAATGTGGGTTGCTTCTGCCAAAAAAACGGAGTAGCCGAGCGCATTCAATCCGGCGCGTATAGCGATGTCTGTCTCACCGGTTGCTTCCAACTGCTCGGAGTGCGCACGGCGAAACCGGGCGGACTCTTGTTCCGTGAATTTCCGGAAGAACAGGAGGGAGGTCTTGTTCTGTGCTCCGGCGCGTCGAAACGCATGGTCGGGCAGCGATACAATCGCCTCGATCACGCCGCTGCTGGCCAGATACCGCCGCATTCGTGGACAGTTCGACGTTTCCCCCTGATTGTTGAACACTCCATCAGGAAGAACCAACCCAAGTCGGCCTCCCGGCGTGAGCAGTTCGACACACCGTTCGAGAATCGCGTGCTCAGATGCAATGCTGTCACGCCCGTGAGCTACGGAGAACGATTCGAGAGTGTTCGAACCAAGTTGATCTTCATCGCCCTGCACCACCTCGTCGCCAAAAGGAGGGTTGCCCACGATTCGCGTAAACTGTTCCCGCGGAGGGTTCAGTCGTGCCTTGGTAAACACTGCGTCCAGGCAGCTGCGGTCACCCTCGATGTTTGTGTGGCCGTCGTGGTGGAGGAGGAGGTTGATCTTGCAAATCCTCGCGAGGATGTCGTGGATCTCGATTCCGAAAACGTGGCTGAGGGCAAAGTCGTTCCTAAGCCGCTCCCTTCGTCCTGCAGGATAGGTGTTGTCGATGTTGTGCCACACCTGAAGAAGCACTTCGAGCAAAAAGCCACCACTGCCGGCCGTCGGATCCAGAACGTAATCATCTGGGCTGATTTCCAGGACCGCTACTGCGAACCTGGCGATCTGACGCATCGTGAAGTACTGCCCCAGTTCTCCGCGGAACACGGATCCGAAGAAATCTTCGAAGGCAGCACCGATGTTGTCGACGGTGGTATCCACGAAGGAGATCTTCTGAAGCGCTTTAACTACCTCGACGATCTTTCGATCGGGGAGTTCGATCTTGACGTTCTCGTCGAAAATGCTGGGATCTTCACCCTTGGCTCGATCGAAGAGCCTGTGCACACGATTCGCGACAGCTGCACTGGTTTCGTCTGTTCCGACCTGAAATCGTCGCGGCCCGTCCTGCGGGGTCCATCGCTCGTCGTGAACCTTTGCGAACAGAAGCTTGCTCCACTCGTCAAAAGCTTTGAGAGGATCCCGTTTGCCTCCGGCCCAGATACGCGAGTGCGCGTAGCGGATTTTTCTCTCCACCACGGCTCTTGGTTCGGCTGTGATGTCTCCAGCCCGCCCAACCCAGTGAGCGAACTCTGGCTGGGCTCCGTACTGAGCCGCCAAGTTGTCCCGGTCTCCCCGCTCGTTCGCAATCCGCTCGGTCGACGGGAAGTTGCCCACATCAAAGAAAATCGATTCCCCTCCGTCATCGTAGAGCCCGAATGGTGCGCGAAGCGAATTCGCATTGCCAAATAGCTGCTCAATCGCCTGTGTTCGATCCGAGGCGCTGACGTCACTCCGCTTGTTTTCCACAACTAGGTACGGTATGCGGCACGCGTCGTCGGCGTACACGACGATGTCCGCCCAGTCGTTCGGAGTACGACGAGGGACCGACACTTCGGTCTTGATCCGGTGTGTGGGATATTCTTTCACCAACACCAGAAACGCAATCGAGAAGCAACGTACCCACTCTTCCGGATCAGTCCACTCATACTGGCGCTCGCTAGCGAGCGAGTAGGTCACGCGTCTTGGCTTGATCGTGATGAAGCCTCGTCGAACAGCCTCCATCACCAGTGGATCCGCAGCAACCTCATCGGGAGAGGAGAAGTTAGTGGGTGGGAAGGGCATGCATCGCTCCGGTGATGTGAAATATAGGTTTGTCAAAAAAAGCAGAGTGCCTTACTCCGGAACTTTACTGGACTGGCGTATCAGCCGCAACTATCTGGAAATTGTCGCTCAGTTGAATGAGTGGTTCGAGCCATCTTGGTGCGCAGGCGTGGAAACGAGTGTTTCACCCGGTCCGATTTTTGACTTTGGAGTATCGCACTCTGACACCAAGCTGAGGTGCGCGAGATTCTTTGCTGTAGCGGCAGCGTCCTGCGCAGGCGCTGGCCGGTCCGGTGCCCGCAGTTGCCTCCGTCCACGCGCACCAGCATCTTGGCGAGGCGGTCTGCGCCGCATGTACGAGCGATGGGACCGCCTGAAGGCCTGACAACGACGAATTCGTCCGCGTCTGTTTCGCGAGAGCAGACGCGCCGAGATGACTATTTTCCGGATTGCTGAATGAAGCAGTTGCTGCAGCAGTTGAACACCGGCGAAACGCGCCTGGTAGACGTGCCGGTTCCGCGCGCCGGGGGCAACTCCCTGGTGGTGGAAACCCGCGCCACCCTGGTCAGCGCCGGCACGGAACGCATGCTGGTGGAGTTTGGCCGCGCCAACCTGCTGGACAAGGCGCGCAGCCAGCCCGACAAGGTGAAGCAGGTGCTGGACAAGGTGCGCACCGACGGCCTGGGCCCCACGATGGAGGCCGTGCGCGCCAAGCTGGACGCCCCCATTCCGCTGGGCTACTGCCACGCCGGCGTGGTGGTGGAGGCGGGCCCCGCCGCCGGGCGCTTTCGCGCGGGCGACCGCGTGGTCACCAACGGCAACCACGCCGAGTACGTCCGCGTTCCGCACACGCTCGCGGCGCTGATCCCCGACAACGTGTCGGACGAGGCGGCCGCGTTCACCCCGCTGGCCGCCATCGGCTTGCAGGGCATCCGGCTGGCCGCGCCCACGCTGGGCGAAACGGTGGTCGTGTACGGGCTGGGGCTCATCGGCCTGCTGACGGTGCAGCTGCTGCGCGCCAACGGCTGCCGCGTGATCGGCATCGACCGTGACGCGGGGCGGCTGGAGCTGGCGCGAAAGTACGGCGCCATCGCGCTGGACGGTTCCGCGGGCTCCGTGGCGGACGCGGTGCTGGCGCAGACCGGCGGCGTGGGCGCCGACGCGGTGCTGCTGACGCTGGCGTCGGACTCCGACGATCCCGTCCATCAGTCCGCGCTCATGGCCCGCAAGCGCGGCCGGCTGGTGCTGGTGGGCGTCACCGGCCTCAACCTGCGCCGCGACGATTTCTTCAAGAAGGAACTGTCGTTCGCGGTGTCGTGCAGCTACGGCCCGGGGCGCTACGATCCGGCGTACGAAGAGGGCGGGCAGGATTATCCGCTGCCGTACGTGCGCTGGACCGAGCAGCGCAACTTTGAGGCGGTGCTTCAGCTGATGGAAGACGGTGCGGTGGATCCGCTCTCGCTCGTCACGCACCGCTTTGCGTTCGACCGCGCGCCCGAGGCGTACGAGGTGATCTCCGGCTCGGCGCCCAGCCTGGGCGTCGTCCTCACCTATCCCGACCGCGGCGGCGTGCTTCCGCAGCCCTCGTCGCGCAGCCTCTCCGCGCCGTTCGTCACCGCGGGCGTGGCCTCGCGTGGCGTGATCGGGATGATCGGCGCGGGCAATTTCGCGCTGCGCACGCTGCTTCCCGCGTTGCAGTCCACCGGGGCGAGAATGCACACCATCGCGTCCAGTGGCGGAACCAGCGGCGCGGTCACGGGGGAAAAGTTCGGCTTCGAGCGGGTGACCACGGACGTGGACGCGCTGCTGGCGACGCCGGAAATCGACACGGTCTTCGTGCTCACGCGGCACGACAGCCACGCCGGGCTGGCGGAGCGCGCGCTGGCGGCGGGCAAGCACGTCTTTGTGGAAAAGCCGCTGGCGCTGCACGAGGAGGAGCTGGACCGGCTGGCCGGCGCGGTGGAATCGTCCGGGCGGCTGCTGACGGTGGGCTTCAACCGCCGTTTTGCGCCGCTGGCGGGCGAAGTGCGCGGAATGCTGCGCGGGCGCGCGGGGCCGGTGTCCATCGTGGCGACGGTGAACGCGGGCGCCATCCCCCGCGACCACTGGACGCAGGACCCGCAGGCGGGCGGCGGGCGCATCACCGGCGAGGGGTGCCACTTCATCGACCTGTGCCGCTACCTGGCCGGCTCGCCCATCGTGGGAGTGCACGCGGTTCCGGCGCGCGACGCCACCGGCCGCGCGATCGACGATATCGCGCACATCTCCCTTTCCTTTGCCGACGGCTCCACGGCGGTGGTGCACTACCTGTCCAACGGCGCGCGCAGCTATCCCAAGGAGCGCATCGAGTGCTTCTGGGACGGGCGCACGGTGGCGATCGACAACTGGCGCCGGCTGCACCGCTTCGGGGTGGCGGGGCCGTGGTGGGAGCGCGCGAAGACGATGGACAAGGGGCACGCGGCCGAGGTGCGGCTGTTCATGGATGCGGTGCGCGCGGGCGGGCCGCCGCCGATTCCGATGGATGAACTGTGGGACGTGTCGCGCTGGTCCATCCGCGCCGGCCGCATGGCGCGCGACGCCGGCTGATCCCGCGCGGGCCGGTCCGTGCGGGGTGTATGACGAGCAGCCATGCGGCCTTCGGGCGGCATGGCTGCTTTGTTTTTCGGCTTTCCACGGCTTTGTGCACGGAGGGGGAGAACTGCACTCCGGTCTGCTTCGGAGGGTGTGGCGCGGCGGCGGGCACCCCTCTCCCCCCGGCCCCCTCTCCCGCAAGCGGGAGAGGGGGAGACCTCAGCGCGGGCACTGGCTGCGGCCTGATCCTGACGCTTTGGCGCCGTTGAAGCCCCGAACCGGACGCGCCAGCGGCCGGTGTCGGGGGTTAGCGCTGTTTGAGCGGCGAATTCATTCGCTCAACCTACTTCGCGCGGGACGATTTTCTTCGTCCGCGGCGAGCTTCCGGCCCGGGTGGGGGCTCACCCGCGAAACCTGCCCATCTCCCTCACGATTCCCGCCACGCGCCCCGCCAACTCTGCCCGATCCACGTACAGTGACCGGATTTCGTACACTCCCGTTCTTCGCGCGCAATCCGGCGTATCGCCTGCCATCCATCCCCGACTGTACGAAATCCGGTCAATTCGACCGGTTCGCGTAGACTGGTCTAAGTATATGTAGTATATTGATTTAGATGGTAATCAAACGTGGCGCGGTGTATGCCCTGTCAGCGGGTACCCCCAGCCTCCGACGAACATGATTCTCGATACAAGCCGCGCACTTCAGGTTCAGGCACTGCTCGAGCAGCAGCGCACGGCCGAACCTGTTTCGCACGATACCGGCGCCAGCGGCGACGAGCAGACCAGCGCGCTGCTGGCCCGCGCCACGGTGCTCGTGGTGGACGACGAGCCGGCCAACGTGCGCATGCTCACCCGCATGCTGTCGCGTTCCGGGTGCGCCACGGTGCTCAGCGCCACCGACGCCGTGGAAGGACTGCGCCTGTACCGCGAGCGCATGCCGGACCTGATGCTGCTGGACCTGCGCATGCCGGAAATGGACGGCGCCGAGGTGCTGAACGCCGTGCGCGACCTGCGCGCCGAGCGGGCGCTGCACCCCGTACTGATGCTGACGGGAGACGACAGCGCGGTGGCGCGGCAGCGGGCGCTGCTGGGCGGCGCGAGCGACTTCATCACCAAGCCGTTCGATCTGTCCGAGGTGCTGCTGCGCATTCGCAACCTGCTGGAAATCCGCTTTCTCTATCAGCAGCAGCGCGAGCAGAACGCGTCGCTGGAGCGCGCCGTGGCCGCTCGCACCGCGGAGCTGCAGATCGACATCGCGCGGCGCGAGGCGGTGCAGCGCGAGCTGGAGGGAAGCGAGGCGCGGTACCGGCACCTGGTGGAAAACGCCAGCGACATGATCTTTGAGACGGATGCGTCGGGCCGCATCCGCTACGTCAACCAGATCGCCGCCGACCACCTGGGGCTTCCGGTGGATGAACTGCGCGGGCTGCCGTACCTGCTGTTCGTGCGGCCGGACGCACACGCGGCGCTGCGCCGCTTCTACCTGCGGCAGAAGCGCCAGCGCAACGCGCTGTCGTACAACGAGTTCCCGGCTGTCGGGCCGGACGGGACGGAGCGGTGGATCGGGCTGAGCGTGCGCATGAGCTTTGACCGGCAGGGGATTTCGTCGGTGCAGGCCATTGCCCGCGACGTCACCGAGCGGCACGAACTGGAGCGGCTCAAGGACGAGTTCATCGCCGTGGCCAGCCACGAGCTGCGCAGCCCGCTGACCTCCATCCGCGCCGCGCTGTCGCTGCTGGATGGCGGGCTGCTGGAAAGCCGGCCGGAGCGCGCCAAGGAGACCATCGCCTTGGCCAGCCGCAACGCCGAGCGCCTGATGCGCCTGGTGAACGAGATGCTGGACCTGGAGCGGCTGGAGTCCGGCAGCGAGGTGCTGGACCGCATGCCGTACGAGCTGGCCGAGGTGATGGGGCAGGCGGCGGAAACCGTCGCCGCCGCCGCCGAAGCGGCCGATGTGCTGCTGATCGTGCGGCCCACGACGCTTACGGCGTGCATCGATCCGGACCGCATGCTGCGGGTGCTGGTGAACCTGCTGAGCAACGCGGTCAAGTTTTCGCCGCGCGGCGGGTGCGTGTGGGTGGCGGCGGAAAAGGGGCCGCAGGGCGGCGTCGTTCTTTCCGTGCGCGACCAGGGGCGGGGGATTCCCGCGGGGCAGCTGAAGTCGGTGTTCGGCCGGTTCCGGCAGGTGCGCGCGTCGGATTCGCGCGACAAGGGCGGTACGGGGCTGGGGCTGGCCATCTGCAAGAGCATCGTGGAGCAGCACGGGGGCGAGATCTGGGCGGAGAGCCGCGAGGGCGAAGGCAGCACATTCCGCATCCGCCTGCCGCGGTGATCGCGGCTGAATCGATGTAAGGGGAGGGATGGGAGATCGCCCGGCGGACATTCGTGTCCGCCGGGCGATTCGTTGTTGACGATGGAAGAGGCTGGGGCGACTGAAACGCTTGGTGTGAGTTTCTCACCAGCCGAGCAGATCGGCAAAAGCGAGCGGCTGTCGTCCTAGCTGCCTGTTGATCAAGATGC